>JALTMS010000563.1 GCA_027001345.1 Acidobacteriota bacterium
CCAGAACGCATCACCGAGGGTCGGCCACAGCTCGTGCAGCAGAGTCTCGCCCCCGCGGGTTCCCCTCACCTCTGCCATGATGATCGAGAAGATATCCATCAATTCGTGATACTCGCGAGGCTCCGGCCCCCCCTTCCGGCAGAAGTCTCGCAGATCCCTCACCGCGCTGTTCCAGTTCCGCATCTTGCTTCCTTGTCGTGTCGACACAGCCGAGCTGCGACGTTCCTTGCAGCTCTCCGGTACTTCAGTCACCTCTCGAGTCCCCTCTCAGTCCCCCCTCAAGCAAGAGCCGTTCCAGCACGATCAGCGCCGGCAAGAAGGCCGATCGAGCCTCGAGGCAGCGCGAGAGCGATACCCTGGCCCGGATCCCGCGTGAGCCGGTTCCGCGCAACGTCGCAAGATGGGGCGCATCACATGTAGCGGTGCTGAGACAGAACTGTCCCGCACGGGATACAGCTTTGAGGAGAGCCGGTGCGCAGAAGGGACCGGCACCACGAGGTAGACCTGTTGTCCAGGCGGCACCTCTCTCCGTAGGATAGGGGCTACCGGAGTTCCCGCGGACGGCGTCGGGAAAGCGCTCCTGGCCAGCGATCTGGGTGAGGATAGCCCTCCGGAGGTGCACAGTTCGCACAGAACACGAGAGAGTGATCGATGAAGAAGAAACCACGACGGAAGCTCCAGGGAATCCACGGCGACCGAGGGCGCGGCGGTGGGCAGGAGGTCGAGGAGTGGGTTGGAGCCCTGCGCAAGTTCCCAGAGTTCCTCTTCGATCACGACCCTCCCTGGCTCCCCCTGCTCGCGCTTTGGATGGCACTGCCCTCCGGAAGGGTCATCGGACATGACCTCGTCAACCCGAATGAGACCGACGGGGCCCTGGGCGCCGTTCTGCGGGAGACGCTGCGGAGAAACGGTGTAGATCCGGCCCGGATCGGGCGATTCCGCATCGAACGCGAGGAGTCCGCGCCGGAGGTGCGGGAAGTCGTCGGAGAGAATGCGGAGATCACCGTCGCTCCGACGCCGGAGATCGACGAGGTTCTCACGCCCTCGGCCGAAAGCACGAGTGACGACCCGCAACAGGAGAGTTACCTCGAGGGGGGCAACATATCCGCCAGGACGGTCCGCCATCTCTTCGATGTGGCGGTTCTCTTCCACGCGATGACGCCATGGAAGACCGTCGCGGCGGAGCAGGTCCTGAGGATGGACCTCCCGAAACTGGAAGTCGAAGGTGCCTGCGTCTCGATCACCGGTGGCAGCGGCGGCGTTCCAGGTTTTCTGCTGTTTCCCTCTCTCGACGGTTTCCACTCCTGGGCGAGCACGCCGGAGCCTTCGGGGCCCGGGCAAACTGTCGAGACGGGGACCACCTGGCTGTCGTTCGAACTCGAGCAGAAGGATTCGTTGTCGAAGACGATGCAGAAGGAGATCGCTCGTTTCGGCTGGAGACCCCTATCGGGAGACCTCTGCCCCCGCGTGCGGAGCTTCGATCACGACGCCACGATCAAGCCGCTGACCGCTCGTGAGCTGGAGATCGTCTGGCGCTGCGCGATCGGCGTGTCGGTGTTCATCACACGCAATAGCTCGGTTTTCCGCGAACAATACTTCCAACGGGTCTCGGAGTCTTCCCATGGCGAGGACAGGATCCTCGTCCAATTCACGTATCCTTACGACGCCTACGACAGATTCGAGGAGACTCCGGAGGGTGCACCGGCCGAGTTCGATCCCTATGAGAATGTCGGCCGGAACGATCCCTGCCCCTGCGGAAGCGGCCGCGAGTTCAACAAGTGCCACATGCGGGAGTACGAGGAGCGGATGTCGCGGCTGAGCAAGGCAGCCTTCGGTCATCAGCTCGATGCGGAGGTTCTTTACGGGTTGCTGCAGGAGGTCGACCGCGCCGGGAGTGATCCATGGCTGAAGGCCCGCTCCAGGTTGAAAGCGGTCGCCCCGGACGCCGCTCATCTCGTTGACTCCTGGCTGGTGTATTCGGCGACCTTCGATGGAAAGACGCTCGCCGAGATAGGATCAGAGCAATTCGGTACCGAAGAGCGAGAGTGGCTCGCGGCACAGCGAGCGGCCTGGTTCTCGGTCTGGGAGGTGCTCGAGGTAGAACCGGGGGTGGGGCTCCAGGTCCGCGACCTGATCACCGGCATCGAGAAACGCGCCGTAGAGCGGGAGGGTTCGACGTGCCTCGTCGGCCGCGGCGCCGTCCTCGGGCGGGTCGTCGATTACGGCGGTCTTTCGCTGATGTGCTCCGTGCACCCGCGCCCTTTGCCCCCCCGGGACGCGGCCGAGGTGGTCGAACGCGCCCGCAAACGCCTGCGGCGCAGGAGCCCTCCGCCTCCCGACCGACTCCGCGACAGCGATTTCAGCCGCTACCTGATCCGGAGCTGGCATCGTCAGGTGCAGGCGGTGGACGCCCGGCGGCGCCGGCCCCCTGACCTCCACAACAGGGACGGTGACCCGATCCTCTTCACGACGGATCATTTCGACATCACGGCCGGCGGGAGGCCCACCGTGATCGAGCGCCTGGCTTCGATTCCGGGTGTCGATCCCCCCCGGGAATCGGACGAGGAGGGTGGATGGACGTTTCTCCGCCCTGTCGGAGAGGAACTTCCCGCCGGAATGGAGGGGCAGACGATTGTCGGCAGGGCGTTCATCTACGGAAAGCGGCTTAGCCTGGAAAGCAACTCCGTCGCGCGGGCGGACGATCTGCGCACGCGAGTCGAGCGGGCCTGCGGTGACCTCCTCCTGCACGTTCTGCGAGTGCATGAGGATCCGAGGGCGCGCATCACCTAGGACAGCGGGGAGCGCGGCAAACTAAACCTGACCCACCCGGCAATCGAAAACTGGCGCACCGGGGGGGGCAGACCCGGGGG
>JALTMS010000564.1 GCA_027001345.1 Acidobacteriota bacterium
ACCCACAGCGGCACCAGGTCGATCGGCTCGATGTTGGGCACACGCAGAATGTGCGGAGTGACCGCCATCACGATGTCGGTCGTCTGCTTGGCATCCTCGTTGGCACCGAACAAACGCCTGAGGAACGGGATGTCTGACAGTCCGGGCACGCCGGAGAGCGAGGAGCGCTCGTCCTGCTTGATCAGGCCGGCAAGCAGGTTGGTCTCGCCGTCCTTGAGCCGGATCGTCGTCTCGATCGTACGAGTTCCGATGATCGGCTGGCTGACGCCACCGGTGCCCTCCACGGTGCCGGCCAGCGACGAGATTTCGAGCTTCAGCTCGAGCGTGATCTCCTTGTTGTGGTGCACGCGCGGCTTGACATCGACGATGATGCCGACGTTCTGATAGGTGAACGAGGTGATCGGCACGACGTTGCCGCCGATGGTCTGGCTGCTGTTGAATGTGGTCGCCGGAATCGGCACCCGGTCACCGATCGTGATCTTGCCGTCCTCACCTTCGAGAATCCGCAATTGCGGTTTGGCGATCGACTTCGAGTCGGAATCGGTCTTGAGAAAGTTGAGCAGCACACTCGGAACCGGCCCGACGGACCACGCCGCCTTCGATTTCAGCGCATCGAGAGCGTTGAGCGTCAACGATTCGTTGCCTTGTCCGAAGACCAGCGAAAGACTCTTCGAACTCAGGTCAAGGCCCAGTCGCTGAAGCTTGTTGCGGTTGATCTCGAGCAGTTCGAGATCGACGACCACCTCTCCCTTGGCCTTGTCGTTGGCCTTGATCACGCGCTCAGCGATCTTGATCACCTCCGGGGTATCCTTGATCGTGATCGCGTTGAGATCCTGGTTCTCGTGGATCCGCCGGGTCTCCAGCAGAGCACGGACCAGGGTCTGAACCTGCTTGGTCTCGGCATTCGAAAGATAGAACGTCCGAATCACCTGATCGGCGTATTCCGCCCGTTTCTGCCGCGTGTCATCCGCGATCAGGATCGTGTGGGCGTCGATCACCTTGTAGAAGTGCTTGTTCTGGAGCATCAGAATGTCCATCGCTTTCTCGAAGGTGACATTCGACAGCTCCACGCCGACTTTCTTCTTCTTGTCCAACTTCTCGTCGTAGATGAAGTTGATCCCGGAACTCTTCGACAGTGTTTCGTAGACCTCACCGATCGTCGAATCCGGAAAATTCAGAATAATCGGAATATTCGACGCGGCATCGAGCTTCGGCGGCCCGAAATCCTTGGCGCGCCGGGCGGCCTCGCGCTTGGCCATATCGTACTCGGAGGGCCCCTTGCGACGGCGCTCCTGTTCGGTCAGGGCCTTCTGCAGCTCGACCGCCGCGTACTGGTTGGAAGGATCGAGAATCACGGTTTCCTGCAATTCGTCGATCGCCAACTCGAGTTGTCCGTTGGCCAGATAGCGCTTGGCCCGGTCGAAATGAGCCGCTGAAGACCGTAGCTTGGCTCGAGCCAGCGCCACCTTGTAGCGCGAGTTGCTCGGCTCGAGAGCCGATGCCTTGGCATAGGCCAACACGGCATGGTCCCACAGCTCCCGCTGCGCCGCCTCCTCGCCGCGGGCGTACGAAGTTCTCGCCGCACCGCCCGAGCAGGCCGCAAGCAACCCCAGCATCAGGGCCAGAAGGAGCCCTGCGAGAACGGGAAAATTGGTTTGACGTCGCGTTTTCATCTTCACGGCCGTGGTTTCCCCTTGCCTTCGAACTCGTTTCAGCCGCGCCGCCCCTTGGAACCCCCTGGCCCCTTGGGCAACACGAGTTTGACCGTCTTGGTCTTCTCTCGAAACTTCGGATCGGTATAGCCGATGGTCATCGAATCGATATCGATTCGCTTGACAACGAACTTGTTGTCGATGACCTCGCCCACCCGCACCGTGCGGATATCCGCACGCTTGATATCCTTGGACGCCCCTGGGCGAGTGAGAACGGCCAGATACTCCATCGGCTCGGTAAAACGTCCGATGTAGGCCACGTATTGATAACGGAAGTCCGGTGGAGGCGCCGCACGCGGTGGTGCCGGCGGGCGGGGATTGGCCGCTGCCTGGCGCTGCCGCTCCTGGACCAGTTCCTTCTGACGCTCCTGTTGCTTCTTGCGCGCCTTCTCCCGGGCAATCTGCTGCAAGCGGCGTTCGCGCAGGACCTCCGGATTCGTCGAGTAGTCGAAGATATTGCGCGACCCCGCGTAGTCCGCCGAGACACTCGGCCGATCGACGAGCACCGGCGGTAGCTTCGCCAGAGCATCGAGACGCTCGCCGAGGGAAAGTTCGGCGGCGCTCGCCTCGGCGCTGATCTCGCGCGGGGCGAACACGCCCGTCTTCCAGACGAAAAACGCCGCCAAGATCAGCAGGATCAGCAGCAGGAGGCGTGTACGAGAGGAGTCGGAGTTTGCCATCGCTCAGGGCCTCCTCCGGCGTCCACTTCGACGCCGCTGTTTGAGTTTCCACAGTCGCTCGCGCTCGATCTCTTCTTTCATGTTGGGCGCATTGAAGTAGGTCTCGACTGCGATGTCGAGCTGCAAGTTGCGCCCGCCTTCTCGCGCCTCCGAGCGGAGACTGATTTCGCGAACAATCAGGAACTGGTCGAGTTGCTCGAGACGCGCGAGGAAACTGCGCAAGTTCTCGTAGCCACCATTGAGCGGAAAAGTAAAGGCAAAGACCTCGATGCCCTCCTGCTCGAGTTCCTGGCGAGTGATCGCCGCCCGCATCGGCTGCACCTTGAACTCCTTGCCGACCTCGTAGAGCGCCGTCTGAAAAGGCACGAAACGTTTGGAGCGGACGGAGAGCATCTCGTCGAAGAATGTGCGCACGTGCTGCTGCACCTGCAGGGCATGGTCATGGACCTGCCGGATCTGCTCGAGGCGCTGGGTCG
>JALTMS010000565.1 GCA_027001345.1 Acidobacteriota bacterium
CCTCACCGGTGGAGACCAGCAGGACCCGTTCGAGATTCACTTCTTCGCCGACGCCAGCTCCGCGTGTCGCCCGGTGAGACTGTCCGGGTCGATCGTCTGTCTGCTGGCGTCGGCGAAGAAGTGAATCTCGAACGGGTCCTGCTGGTCTCCACCGGTGAGGAGGTGCGCCTCGGCGCGCCCCACGTGGAAGGCGCCGTGGTCAAGGCCCGCGTCCTGGGCGACAAGCGCGACCGCAAGGTGCTGGTCTTCAAGCGCAAGCGCCGCAAGATGTACCGCCGCCGGCGTGGCCATCGCCAGTGGTACACCCTGGTCCAGATCGAATCGATCGAAGCCGGAAGCTGAAGGAGGCCCCATGGCTCACAAGAAAGCCGGCGGATCTTCCCGCAACGGTCGTGACAGTCAATCCAAGCGCCTGGGCGTCAAGCGCTTTGCCGGTCAGTTCGTCAAGGCGGGCAACATCCTCTGCCGTCAGCGCGGTACGCCGATCCGCGCCGGCGAGGGCGTCGGCCGGGGCAAGGACGACACCCTCTTCGCCCTGATCGACGGCGTCGTGCGTTTCCACGACCGGGGCCGTCACGGTCGCTACGTTCTCGTCGAGCCCAAGCAGGACTGACAGGGGTCCCGGGACCTCTGGCTGGAAGCCTGCGCTGCGGCCGGAGGAAACCATGTTCCTCGACGAAGTCTCGATCACGGTCGCCGGCGGTGACGGCGGGGCGGGCTGTGTCGCCTTCCGCCGGGAGAAGTACGTCGCCAAGGGCGGTCCCGCCGGAGGCGACGGCGGTGCCGGCGGCTCGGTCTGGCTGGTCGGCGATCCCTCCGAGAACACCCTGCTGCGCTATCGCTTCCGCAAGGAGTACCGGGCGGAGAAGGGGCGCCCCGGCGAGGGCTCCCGTCGCACCGGAAGGGGGGGTGAAGATCTGCTCCTCCCGATCCCCACCGGCACCCAGGTCTTCGACGAGGACGGCACCCGCCTGCTGGCGGACATCACCGAACCGGGCCAGCGCTTCCTCGCCGCTGGTGGCGGCCGGGGCGGCAAGGGCAACGCCCACTTCGCCAACTCCGTGCGCCAGACCCCCCGCTTCGCTCAGCCCGGCGAGCCGGGGGAGATCCGCACCCTCAGGCTGGTGCTCAAGTTGATGGCCGACATCGGCCTGGTGGGCTTTCCCAACGCGGGCAAGAGCACCCTGATCTCCCGCATCTCCGCCGCCAAGCCGGAGATTGCCGACTACCCCTTCACCACCCTGGTGCCCCACCTGGGAGTGGTGGATGCCGGCGAGTTCCGCTCCTTCGTCGTGGCGGACATCCCCGGACTGATCGAGGGGGCCCACCAGGGCCGCGGCCTGGGAGACCGCTTTCTGCGCCACGTGGAGCGCTGCCGGGCCCTGGCGATCCTGGTGGATGTCTCCTCGGCCGCCGAGCGCGACCCCGAGACCACCGTCGAGGGCCTCGAGCGGGAGCTGGAGGCCTACAACCCGGAGCTGGCCCGGCGCGGGCGCCTGCTGGTGGCGACCAAGATCGACGCGATGGACGACCCCGATCGCCTCGAGGCCCTCGAGGCGATCGCCCGCCGGCGGGACCTGCCTTTCGTGGCCATCTCCGCAGTCAGCGGCCAGGGCCTCGATACCCTGCGTCACATCTTCGCCGCCCAGGCTCTGGGTGAGGAGGAGTGATGCGCGTCGGTCTGTTCGGCGGCACCTTCGACCCGCCCCACCTCGGGCACCTGGCCGTCTGTCGCGCGGCACGGGATCAGCTCGGCCTCGACCACCTCGAGGTGGTGCCCTGCGGGCATCCCCCCCACCGCAGCGCTCCGCAAGCCGACGACCACCACCGCCTGACGATGCTGCGACTGACCCTCGAAGGCGAGGCGAAGCTGGCGGTCTCGAGCCGCGAAATCGAGCGCGAGGGTCCCTCGTTTACGATCCACACCCTCGGTGAGCTGGCCGATGCGTACCCTGGCGCCGCGTTGTTCCTCGTCCTCGGTGGGGACTCTTACGACGATCTGCCGAGCTGGCACCGCCACGAGCAGATCGAGGCCCTCGCCCACCTGGCGGTCATCGCCCGCCCCGGGGCCGAGGGCCTGGCCGCGCTGCGCGAAGGCGATCGTTCCCGGGTCAGCCGGCCCGACCAGCCCCTACCCGAGACGGGACGGGCCGTGATCCCCGTGGAAATGGAACCCTGCCCTTACTCTGCCAGCGAGATCCGCCGGCAACTGGCCCGCGGCCTGAGCCCCGAAGGGCTGGTCCCCGCCGTACTCGACTACATTCACCGGCATGCACTCTATGTCCCCGAGAGGAGTTCTTCCGGGATGAACCCGAGCCCTCCAGACCTGTTGTCCGTCATCCAGCAAACCCTGGCCACCCGCAAGGCAGAGAACGTCGTGACCCTCGACCTGCGGGGACGCTGCAGCTTTGCCGATCACTTCGTGATCTGTCACGGGAGTTCCGAGCGTCAGGTCAAGTCCCTGGCCGAGGAGGTGCAGCATGCGGTGCGCAAGCAGCTCGGCCGGAAGGCCCGCGCCGAGGGTTTTCAGCGCGCCGAGTGGATCCTGCTCGATTTCGGCGACGTGATCGTGCACATCTTCTCCGAAAGCGCCCGGGACTTCTTCCGCCTCGAATCCCTCTGGCAAGACGCACCGCGCCTCGACGCCTAGGGGCCGCGATCCGTCATGGCCGCCTGGCTGGAAGTGATCACCGTCGGCAAGACCCGCCGCGGCCCGCTGCTCGAGCTGGAGCAGGACTATCTGCGGCGCATCGAACGCCTCGGTGGCTGCGCCCGCCGCACGGTGCCGGCGGCGAAGAAAGGCAGCGCCGCGCAGCGGCGCAGCGCGGAGAGCGCGGCCCTGCTCGAAGGCCGTCGGCGCAGGGGC
>JALTMS010000566.1 GCA_027001345.1 Acidobacteriota bacterium
ATTTCTGGCGCGCCCGGGCGGCAGCGATCCGCTGCCGATCTTCCTCGGCGTAGACCTCGGCCTCCTCGATCGCCCGCTCGATCTCCTCGGGGGACAGACCCGAGGCCGGCGTCACCACCACCTGCTGTTCGAGTCCGGTGGACAGATCGGTAGCCGAAACCGATGCGATGCCATTGGAGTCGATGTCGAAGGCCACCTCGATCTGCGGGGTCCCCCGTGGTGCGGGCGGAATGCCGACCAGTTCGAAGCGAGCCAGGCTCTTGTTGGCACTGGCCAGCTCGCGCTCGCCCTGCATGACGTGGACTTCCACCTTGCTCTGGTTGTCTGCGGTGGTGGTGAAGACACGGGTCCGACGGCAGGGCACGGTGGCGCCCCGCTCGATCATCTTGACGAAGCCGCCACCGCGGATCTCCACGCCCAGGGAAAGCGGGGTGACGTCGAGCAGGACGATCTCCTTGACGTCTCCACAGAGGATCCCGGCCTGGATCGCCGCGCCCTTGGCCACCACCTCGTCGGGATTGACCTCCCGGCTCGCCTTGCGGCCGAAGATCTGCTCCACGCGAGCCTGGACCAGCGGCATGCGCGTCTGGCCACCGACCAACAACACGTCGGAGATCGCGCTGCTCTCGATTCCTGCCATCTCCAGCGCTTCCTCGCACGGCTCCCGGGTGCGTTCGACCAGATCACCCACCAATTCCTCGAGCTTCTCCCGGGTCAGGGTGCGGTTCAGGTGCAGGGGGCCCTTCTCGGAAGTCGCCAGAAACGGCAACTGGATATCCGTCGCTGCTTCCCGCGACAACTCGCACTTGGCCTTCTCAGCCGCTTCCTTCAGCCGCTGCAGCGCCAGCCGATCCTCGAGCACATCGACACCGCTTTCGGATTGAAACTCGCTGGCCAGCCACTCGATGATGCGCCGATCGAAATCCTCACCGCCGAGGAAGGTATCGCCAGCGGTCGCCAGCACCTCGAAAACCCCTTCGCTCAGTCGCAAGATGGAGACATCGAAGGTGCCTCCTCCCAGATCGTAGACCGCCACGACGCGCTCGCTGTCGTCATCCCCCAGCACACCATAGGCCAGGCTGGCCGCGGTGGGCTCGTTGAGGATGCGCAGCACGTTGAGCCCCGCGATGCGACCGGCATCGCGGGTCGCCTGTCGCTGGGCGTCGTCGAAGTAGGCCGGAACGGTGATCACCGCGTCGGTGACCTTTTCTTCCAGATACTCTTCGGCAATCTCCTTGAGTGCGCCGAGGATCGCCCCCGAGATTTCCTGCGGCGAAAGAACCCGGTTGCCGATCTGCACCTGGGCGTCACCATTGGCCGCGGCAACGATCTTGTAGGGCGAATGCCGCGAGGCGGCATCCACGTTCGGATCGGCGCGCTTACGACCGATCAGGCGCTTGATCGCGTAGAACGTGCCTTCGGGATTGGTCGCCGCCTGCCGCTTGGCCAGCGCGCCGACGAGACGCTCCTGGCGGCGGGTGAAGGCCACCATCGAGGGTACGGTGTGCGAGCCCTCCCGAGCAGGGATGACCACGGGCTGATCATCTTCCATCACCGAGACGACAGAGTTGGTGGTACCGAGGTCGATGCCAACGATGCGCGTCATGATTCTCGTTCCTTCCTCGAAGCTAGCTCTGCTCACCGGCGGGAGGGCCGGAGACCCTGACCAGCGCGGGGCGCACGAGTTCCCCACCCAGTCGATAACCCACCCGCAAGGTCTCCAGCACGATCCCCGGAGCCACCCGGTCGCTGGCGGTCACCACCGCGGCCTCGTGAATCCCGGGATCGAAGTCCATGCCCTCTCCCTCGATGCGTTCGAGCTGGTGACGACGGAAGACGTCCCACAGGTGGCGCAAGGCCAGGCGCACACCTTCCTCGAGAGTCGCCGCATCGGGTCGCTGCCGCACGCAACGCTCGAGATCATCGAGGGGATTGAGCAACTCGCGCAGCACCTGCCGCATCCCGTCGCGACGTCCCTCATCGAGCAGCGCACCTCGGGACGGGGTCCGCGCAGCCGGACGCTCGGTCTCGTCGAGGCCGACGATCTCCAGGATTTCAATTTCCGGTTCCCTGGCGCCAGTCAACTCCCCTCTCCTCCCTCGGTGCCACCGAGCGCACGGCTCAGGCTCCGGGCAAAGTGATCGACGAGGGCCACGGCGCGGGCATACTCCATGCGCCTTGGACCGATGACTCCCACCAGGCCCTGCATGCTGTCGCCCGCGCTGTAGCGCCGGCCGACGAAAGAGACCGCCGAGAGTTCCGGCTCTTCGGACTCCTGGCCGATGACCACCTGGACTCCGGGAGCGCTCAGGCAACGTTCGATCAAGCGCAGCATCTTGGTCCGCTCCTCGAGTGCCCGGAGCACCTCCCGGAGTTGCTCGACATCAGTGAACTCCGGAGCGTCGAGCAGGCGTGATGTCCCCTCGACGATGATCTCTCCGCTCTCCTCGGGGAACGGCTGCTCGAGCAGGGTAATCACCGACTCGGTGGCCGAGCGTCCGAGACGCCGAGCCCAGCGCTCGTCCTCGCGCAGCTCCTCGATCATCCTGCGCCGCATCTCGGAAAAACTCAGACCCGAGAAGTGCTCGCGCAGGCCGGCGGAGAGGCGATCGAGTTCCTCCTGAGCCAGGTCTTCATCCACCTCCAGCACTCGGTGACTGACGATGCCGGAGCGACTGACGAAGATCGCGACGATGCGCCGGGGCGCGACGCGGACGAATTCGACGTACTCGAGGATCGCTCGCTCCAGATCGGGCGCGAGGACCATTCCGACCTGTTGGCTCAGATCAGCCAGCAGGCGACCGGCCCGGGAGAGCACCTCCTCGACCCTCTGGGACGACTCGATGACCTCCTCGATCTTGCG
>JALTMS010000567.1 GCA_027001345.1 Acidobacteriota bacterium
CGCACGGTCACCATGAGGATGGGCGGCAACGCGATGATGATGAAGAGCGTCATCAACGCTACCGGTGATGCCGACGGTCGCTTCGTCTTCGAGGAACTCGAACCGGGCAAGGTCTCCCTGGCGGCCTGGGCACCGGGCTACGAAAAGTCCTCGCTCAACGACATCGAGGTGCCCCGGGGCGAGGATGTCCGCGGCATCGAAATCCCCATCGAGGAGGGCGCGGTGATCACCGGCCGGGTCCTCCTCGCCGACTCGCGGCCGGCCATCGGCGCCCGGGTGCGACCCGTCAGCGAGACTCCCGACATGGCCCCCGTCGGCGGCGCCCGAAGCGATGGTGACGGCCGCTACCTGCTCGACGGTCTGGGTCCGGGGATGGTGGGCATCGAAGCCCGACTGGACGACGGTGCCCGCACGGTGCGCGAAGTCGAAGTGCGTCGTGGCATCAACCAGGTGGACCTGCACTTCTCCGGTGGTGTGAATGTCCAGGGCCGGGTGGTCGATGAAGCCGGCGCTGCCCTCGCCGGTGCCTGGGTGCAGCTCGCCCCCGCCGCCCATCCGTGGGGCGGCCCGGAAAGCGTCACTCGGGAAGACGGCAGCTTCGACTTCGAAGGCGTGGCCACCGGCACCTACCGGGTGCGGGCTTCCCGGGAGGGCTACGCCAGTGCTGCCCAGGCCCCGACCGTCGAGGTGGGGGCCGAGGGAGCGAGCGGCGTGGAAGTCGTACTCCGCCGGGGAGGCGTCATCGAGGGCCAGGTGGAAGGCATCGCCGACAGTCGCTACCCAGAGGTGCATGTTCGCGCCTTCATCGATGCCGGCGAGGGATCGGCCTCGGCGGGGGTCGACCACGAAGGGCGTTTCCGCCTCGTCGACCTGGCCGGCGGCGGATGGACGGTGGTCGCCCGTCTCGATGCGGAAGGTCGGCGCACCACCGCCCGGGCCCAGGTCGATCCCGCGGGGCCGCCGGCCCAGGTGCTGATGGAGTTCGGCCAGGGGCTGACCCTCGAGGGGGTGGTGCGCATCGCCGGCAAGCCGCTGGCGGACGCCATCGTCAATCTCCAGGGTCGGGACGTGGCGGCCATGGGCTGGTCGCGGACGGACAGCGCGGGCCGCTTTCGCGTCGCCGACCTGGATCCGGGACACTACGACCTGGAGGTGCGGGACTGGAGCACCGGCCTGACCCACCTGGAAGTCGTCGAAGTGCTCGCTGACCGGGACATGGAGATCGAGATTCCTTCGGTATCCGTCACCGGACGCATCGTCGATGCCCAGGACCGGGAACCTCTTGCGGGCGTTCGGGTGACCCTCGTGCCGGCCGGAACCAACGACGCCGAGACGCTCTCTCTGGGAGCCTACGCCGCGACCACCGATCTCGAGGGCCGCTTCCGCATCAGCCACGTCACCGATGGAAGCTGGCTGCTGAGAACCCAACGCAAGGGTTATGCCGCGACCAGCGAGCTGATCACCGTCCAGGGAGGCCGCGATCCCGACCCCAGGGAACTGGCCATCGAAGCGACCGAGGGGATCGTCCTCGACCTGGTGCTGCCCTCCGGCGTCTATCCCGAATCGGCCCGGGTGGCGGTGCTGGACGCCGCAGGCAACAGCGTGCTGGCCGGGGCCTACCCCACCAGCGAAAAAGGCCGACTGCGCCTGGGCAGCGTTCCCACGGGGCAGTGGCTGATCCTCGTCGCCACCCCCGCCACGGGCATCGCCCAGGTGCAGGTCGCCGCCCCCGGTCCACCGCTGGCCGTGCGGCTGCCCGAGGCCACCTCTCTCGAGATCAGCGTGCCGGAGCTGGCAGGTGAGTCCACCCTCGCCACGATGACGATCCGCGATGGCAGCGGCAGGCCCTTTCGCACCCTGGGCTGGCTCGGCGATCCCGTTGCGAGCTGGCGGGTGGCCTCCGGCCGCGCGCGGCTCGACTCCCTGCCTCCCGGCACGTGGACCGTGCAGGTCCGCACGGCCGACGGCCGCCAGTGGAGCGCCACCGCAGTCACCCGGAGCGGCCCCGCCACGACGGTCGTGCTTTCCGGCTTGCCACAATAAACCGGGGCCGCCCGCGACGGCGCGCGTGTTCCTCAGGGCGCCCGCCACAATAGACCCGATCGAACCGAGCGATGCGAGCAGGAGCGAAGGCTCAGGGGCAGGTGGTGGCCGACGCCGCGATCCCGGCATCGCGATCCGGCGTGCGAGCGCCGTCATCGGGCCCCGGGCCCCGGCCGCTGGCGGACAACTGCGACGCCGAGAGTCTTCCTGGAATCGTCGCCTTCACCGATCACCTCCCCACGGGCTTCAGCCGACCCGTCACACGCGAAACCTACACCGAGAATGGAGAGGTACCACGGAATCTCGTTGTGATTCAATCCCACCAGTTCACATTCCAGCCAGACCTCGCGTGAACGCCGCAGGAATGCCGCCACCTGTGAAAAAAAAATGCATCGCAAGGCCCTTCGGCGTACCCCCTTGGCAAGGTTCGGTCACACAGCAGCCGGGAGGAGGGTCGATGCGGATCGGTGTGCTCGATATTCTCGCCTTGCCTGCCCAGACGCGGGGGCAGCGAATTTACTGTGAATTGATGACTCGGCAGTACGCCTCCGTTACGCCCCAGGCGATCTCCGTCTGGTGCCGCCGGGCCGGGCATGAAACGTTCTATGCCACCTACTACGGAGCGGGCGACCCCTCGCGCAGCCTGCCGGAAGACCTGGATTATCTGTTTGTCTCCTGTCATACCCATGCCAGCCCCCTGGCCTATGCCATCTCTCGCTGGTACCGGCAGCGCGGGACCGTGACGGTCCTCGGCGGCCCCCACGCGCGCTCGTTCCCCGCCGACTGCCTGCGCTGGTTCGATCTGGCGGTATGGGACTGCGATCACCATCTGATCACGCGCATCGTGGCCGGGGACTTCGCTCCGGGCTCACTGGTGGCCAGCAGCGACACCAAGATCGATTTTCCGTCGGTTGCCGAGCGCATGCCCGAGATCCGCGCGTCGGCTTTCGATCGTCGTGGACGGCCCTTTTTCGCCACGACGATCCCCCTGCTGGCCAGCGTCGGCTGCCCCTTCAAGTGCTCGTTCTGCACCGACTGGGACAATCCGTACAGGCTGCTGCCTCTCGATCGCCTCGACGCCGACATGGACTTTCTCGCCGAGCACCTTCCCGGCACGCGGGTAGCCTTTCACGATCCCAACTTCGGCGTCAAATTCGACCAGGTGCTGGATGTGCTCGAGCGACGGCCGCGTGAACGTTGCGCGCCCTACATCATGGAGTGCTCATTGACCACCCTGCGCGGTGAACGGGCAGCGCGGCTGGAACGAACGCGTTGCGTGACCATCGCCCCCGGCATCGAGTCGTGGGAGGAATACTCCGCCAAGGCGGGGGTGGGCCGTCACAAGGGCGAAGAGAAGGTTCGGCGATTGATCGAGCAAATGCTGCAGATCGGCCGGCACGTCCCCTACATCCAGGCCAATTTCATCTTCGGGCTCGATAGCGACGGGGGTGCAGCACCCTTCGAGCTGACCGGCGTCTTCGCCAATGCGACACCCCACGTCTGGCCCACGGTGAACCTGCCGATTCCCTTCGGAGGCACGCCGATGTTCGATGCGCTGCGGGCCGAGGGGCGGATTCTGGAAGCCATGCCCTTCCTTTTCTACTCCGTGCCCTACAGCGTGCTGATCTACGCTCACTACTCGCCCGAGGAACTCTACCGGCGGGCGATCAATTTGCTCGAGCAGTGTTGTCGGCCCTCCCTTACCGCGCGCCGACTGCTGCGGGGCCATCACCTCGCGCGCGTCGTGCATGCCGTGCGGACCATCGGGCGCCGAGGCGAGATCCGCACGTACCGCCGCATCCACCGGATGCTGCTCGACGATCGCCAGTTCCGCGCCTTCCACGAGGGAAGCGATACCCGACTCCCGGAGTTCTATCAGCAGATCTTCGACGCTCGGCTCGGACGCTGGGCGGAGCTGATCCCCAGAGATCAGCGGGCGCCGCTTCTCGACCCCATCGCACCGGAGATCGTCAGCGCGCCTGCGGCCTGAGCACCGCTCAGCCGACCACCTCGGCCGCCGCGCCGGGAATGCGCTCGATCTCGAGAGCATCCCCGGATCCAAGATCGACTCGCACGCGATCGCCGGGCAACACCTCCCCGGCGATCAGCTTCTCGGACAGGGGCTCGAGCACCTGCTCGCGGAGCACGCGCCCCAGGGGACGGGCGCCGTAGGCCGGGTCGTAGCCCTGGTCGGCGAGGAAGTCGATGGCCTTCTCGCTCAGCTCCAGCTCCAGTTCCCGCTGGGCCAGCAGCGGGCGCATCCGCTCGAGCTGCACGCTGACGATCTGGCGAATCGCCTCCCGGTCCAGGCGGTCGAAGATCAGCACCGCGTCGATGCGGTTGAGGAACTCGGGGCGGAAGGTGGCCTTGAGTTCCTGCTGGCACAGGCGCTCGATCTCGGCTCTGTCCTCGAGGTCGAGGATGTACTGGCTGCCCACGTTGGAGGTCATGATCAGGATCGTGTTGCGGAAGTCGACCGTGCGGCCGTGGCCGTCGGTCAGGCGCCCGTCGTCGAGCACTTGCAGCAGCACGTTGAAGACCTCCGGGTGCGCCTTTTCCACCTCGTCGAGGAGCACCACGCTGTAGGGCCGGCGTCGCACCGCCTCGGTGAGCTGGCCGCCCTCGTCGTAGCCGACGTAACCCGGAGGGGCGCCGATCAGGCGGCTGACCGCGTGGCGCTCCATGTACTCGCTCATGTCGATGCGCACCATCGAACGCTCGTCGTCGAAGAGGAACTCCGCCAGCGCCTTGGCCAGCTCCGTCTTGCCCACACCGGTGGGCCCGAGGAAGAGGAACGACCCCAGGGGCCGATCGGGGTTCTGCAGGCCGGCGCGGGACAGGCGGATCGCCTTGGCCACCCGCTCGATGGCGTGGTCCTGGCCCACTACCCGGCGGTGCAGACGCTCTTCCATCTTCAGCAGCCGCTCGCTCTCGCCTTCGAGCATCCGCGAGACGGGAATGCCGGTCCAGCGAGCCACCACCGCGGCGATGTCCTCGGCGGTGACCTCCTCGCGCAGGAAGGAGCCCTCGGCCTGGGCCCGGGCGAGTTCTTCCTGGAGCTGGGCGATGCGGCGGTCGATCTCGGGGATCTTGCCGTAGGACAGCTCCGCCGCCCGCTGCAGGTCGCCATCCCGCTGGGCCCGTTCCACCTCGCCCCGCAGGTCATCGGCCTGCTGCTTGAGTTCCTTGATCTGCCGCACCAGGTCCCGCTGGATCTGCCAGCGGCTGCGCAGGGCGCGCACCTGTTCTTCCTTGGCGGCGACTTCCCCTTCGAGCTGCCCGGCCCGCGCCCGCGCCTCGGGGGAGTCTTCCATCTTCATCGCCTGGAGTTCCACCTGCAGACGGGTCAGCTCGCGCTCCACGTCGTCGATCTCGGCGGGCACCGACTCGATTTCCATCTTCAGGCGGCTGGCCGCCTCGTCCACCAGGTCGATGGCCTTGTCGGGCAGGAAGCGGTCGGCGATGTAGCGGTGCGACAGGCGGGCAGCGGCCACCAGGGCCGCGTCGGAAATGCGAATGCCGTGGTGGACCTCGTACTTCTCCTTCAGACCACGGAGAATCGCCAGGGCATCCTCGACGCTGGGCTCACCGATGAACACGGGCTGGAAGCGCCGCTCGAGGGCCTTGTCCTTCTCCACGTGCTTGCGGTACTCGTCGAGGGTCGTCGCACCGATGCAGCGAAGCTGGCCGCGGGCCAGAGCCGGCTTGAGCATGTTGGCCGCATCCTGGCCCCCTTCGGCGGCGCCGGCGCCCACCAGGGTGTGCATCTCGTCGATGAAGAGGATGATCCGTCCCTCGGCGGAGGTGACCTCTTCGAGTACCGCCTTGAGCCGATCCTCGAACTCGCCGCGGTACTTGGCCCCGGCCACCAGGGCCCCCAGGTCAAGGGCCAGCACGCTCTTGTGGCGCAGGGAATCGGGCACGTCGCCCGCAGCGATGCGCGAGGCGATGCCTTCGACGATGGCAGTCTTGCCCACACCGGGAGGACCGATCAGCACCGGGTTGTTCTTGGTGCGCCGGGAGAGCACTTGCATGGTGCGGCGGATCTCCTCGTCGCGGCCGATGACCGGGTCGAGCTTGCCGTCTCGGGCCAGGGCCGTCATGTCCAGGCAGTACTTCTCGAGGGCCCGGTACTTGTTCTCCGGGTCGGGATCGGTGACCCGCTGGACGCCGCGCACCGCTTCCACCGCGGCGGCCAGGCGCCCGCTCTCCGCGCCGTGGCGCCCGAGCAGCTCGCCTGCCGCACCGCCGGCCGCCACCAGCCCCAGCAGCAGGTGTTCGGTGGAGACGTACTCGTCGCCCCGGGCGGCGGAGTCCTTCTCCGCCAAGCGCAGGGTCTGGCTCAGCTCGCGCCCCATGTAGGGCTCACCGCCCTCCACCCGGGGCCGGCTGAGGAGTTTCTGATCCAGGTCGGCCTTCAGGGCGTCCAGAGGCACACCGGCCCGCTCGAGGATCGGGCGCACCAGGCCGTCGTCCTGCCCGAGCAGGGCCGCGAGCAGGTGCAGGCCGGTGATCTCCTGATGTGAATGCTCCGCCGCGATCTGCTGGGCGGAGATCAGAGCTTCCCGCGACTTGGTGGTCAGCTTGTCCGCGTTCATTCGAGTCTCCCTCCCGGCGGGCCGGGTCTTGCCGCGAAGGCAGCCTGCCGGGGCCGCGATCTCTTAAGACCGCGGAGCGCTGCTGGCAATCGGGAGCCGCCAGAAGGCGCTCAGGTGCTCTGCAGCAGGGAGATCGTGGTAGAGAAGAAGCGATCCTTGTGGTGGACGATGGGGATCTGCTCGACCTCGAACTGCACCGAGACCATGCTGATCCCGCGGGTGTAGTAGACGTCGTAGCTGGCGCCGAGCACCAGGGAGGGCACCGAGATGTTGTCGATCTGATAGGGCGTTCCGTCCAGGGCTTCCTTGATGCCGCCGGCGATGATGTTGCCGATCTCCATCACCCCATCGAAGACCATCTCGTTGGGAACGTCGGGGATCTCCCCCAGCAGCCCCCCGACCAGGTAGAGCATGCCGCGCTCGGAGAGGTTGATGGTGACGCTGCCGTTGGCCTTGCCCACCAGCCCCACGATCACGGCGATCGGTCGGGTGGCGGAGAAGAAACGCGTGGCCCCGACGGGGGTGGGAGTGATCCCGGTCATCTCCAGCCCCCCGAGGGTGCCGGTGATGGCGGCGTCGAGCAGTACCTCGTCGAGTTCCAGTCGGGACATCCGGCTCTCCTTGAACAGGCTCTCTGCTTAGACTTATGTGCCTGCAAGGAAGCCGTCAACCTGGTGCCGCCGAAGGTGCCGAAACACGCCAATTCCGTGGTCGCCCATCGCACGGCGGGGCCGGCACAGCCGGCCAAGCCGGCGTCAACCCTTCGCGGAAGGTTTTTTGGCTGAGATTCCCCGCCACTTGACAGTACCTTCGGAGGTGTGAGTCGATGTTGACCGAGCTTGGCCTCGATGTGCGGTGGTATCCGGGTGTTGTGGGGACAGTGCCCAGAGTCGCCACTTCGAGACCTGCGCCAGTCTTTCAGGGGAGGGTGTTCCAATGATGAAGGTCCCGCAGATCAAATCTTGCCTTCAATTATCTCGCCACGCGCTTTTCTACCCATCGAACACATTCGAACAAGTCCACTCGTTTCCGGCTGACCAGCCCTGTGACTCCCTTGTCGTTGCCACTGCACGGACCGGCGGAATTTTCGGCGACGGCGAAGTGATGGAGAGCGGACGGATGCGACCGGGAAGCGTGCTGACCATCGTGATCCTGTGCTTGCTCTGCCTGGCGACAGTTCCGGCGCTGGCCGGGGTCGATGGGGACGGGCAGACCCGAGGCGCCGGCGATTGTGATGATGGGGATGCGGGGGTGTACAGCGGCGCCATCGAGGTTTGCGATGGTCGAGACGACGACTGCGACGGAGCGGTGGACGAGGGCTGCAATCGCGATTGCCTGGACTTCGGCGCGGACGACGCCCTGGTCTTGGTCGATCCGGGGGCACCCTACGAGGCCGGCGTCGGCGCCGTCGCGGGCCGCACCCGGCTCTCACTGATCGGAATCGTCGATGCGGCGGGTCCGCTGCCCGGGCTGCACCTGTGGTCGACCGGACCACGCGGTGAGCCGCTGAGGGATTCACTGATCGATGCCGCCCCGAAGCCGGGAAGTCGGCCTTTCATCACCACGCGGGGTGACGGACCGGTGGCGGTGTGGGTGCAGGAAGGATCTCCGCCGCAGTGCTACCACCAGGCCTTCGATACCGAGCACCAGGCGCTGCACCCGGCGACGGCGATGTCGGCAGCAGGTCTGCCTTGCCGCACGCCCTCGGTGGTGTGGTCTGGACTCCGCTTCGGAGACCTGTGGGTCGAGGAGGAAGCCGGCCAGGATCTCCTGGTCTCCCAGCTCCTCGATCTCAGCGGCGCGGCCTTCGGCCCCCGCACCGTGCTGAGCAACCCGGGCGTGAGCGTCCCGGCGGCGGTGATCACCTGGAGCGGCAAGGCCTTCGGGGTGCTGTGGGTCGAGGCGTCGGGGAGCCAGTGGAACGTCTATCACGTGGAAATCAATGAAGCGGGAACACCGACGCGCCTGCCCCGGCTGGTGCACAGCGCCACGGAACCGATCTCGGGGGTGGACCTGGTCTGGATCGAAGATCGTTATGGGGCGGCGTGGAGTCAGGAGAGCGGCGGGGTGGCGGAGGTCGTCCTCGTCGAGCTGTCGGCCGACGGCACGCCCCTCGGCGCGCCGCAGGTGGTCTCGCCCCAGGACGGGCAGGCTTCCACCCATCCCTCGCTGAGCTGGACCGGGAGCCGGGTGGTGGTGGCGTGGCACGAGCCGTCGAGCACGCCGGCGCTGGTGATGCTGCGTTCCTTCGCCGCGGGGCTGATTCCCCAGGGCGAGAGCGTGAGCCTGTCGGCGCCCTCCGGTCCTCTGGGCCCGCCGTCGCTGGTGTGGACGGGCACTCATCTCGCCGTCGCCCACCGGGCGGAAAGTGACAATGCGCTGGGAGTGACGCTGGTGGGTTGTACGGACGGCGATACGGACGGAGCGGCACAGAGCGTGGGAGATTGTCAGGATCGCGAAGCCGCGATCCACCAGGCGGCGGCAGAGGTCTGCGATGGCCTGGACCAGAACTGCGACCTCTATCCGGACGATGGCTGCGGCTTCGGCTCGTGTCCGGATCCACGGCACGAGCCAGCGATTCCCCTTGTCGATCTTGTTGTAACGGGCACTCCGGCCTGGCAGCATTCGATGGCATGGGCCGGTGATCGTTTCGGTCTGGCGTGGCTGGAACGAAGGGATGATCCGTGGGTTTTCCAAGTCTTCTTCCAGGTCTTCGATCCACAAGGCAATGCCCTGTCGGCGAAGCTGAAGGTCACCGACGGCACGGCGGATGCGCTCACACCCGAGGTGGTCTGGAACGGAGAGCGTTTCGCCCTGTTCTGGGAGGACGAGCGGGACTACCCGCCGACGGAGGGATCTGAAGTCTACGTGCAGATGATCTCGGCGGAAGGCATTCCGCTGACGGCACCGCGGCAGATCTCGGAGATGAACACCAATCGCTCGCCGGGACTTGGCATGCAGGCGAGGCCGAACGGGGTGTGGACGGGCCGCACCTTTCTCGTGGTCTGGACCGATTATCGCGACGATCCCGGCGGCGGCTACATGGAGATCTACAGTCGGGTGCTGGACGAGGACGGCAAGCCTCTCGCCCCGCCGTGGCGCGTGACGGACGAAGAGGCGACGGCCGAGAGCGCACACCTGGCCTGGAACGGCACAACCGCGGGGATGGCCTTCATTCTCGGCAGGGATCTCTATTTCCTCGAGCTGGGTCCGGATGGCCGCCCTGTAGCGCCGAGGGTCGGCCTGGATCCTCTGGAATCGCGTGTTCCCCGGATCGTCTGGGCCGGTGATCGCTATGTGGTGGCCTACCGGGGGCGCTGCGGGGGGGACTGTGCGACGGCGATGATCATCGATCCCGACGGAGCGATCATCGCGGGACCGATCCCACTGACGTCGCGCTCCTCCGAGAGGGTGCGCATCGTCTGGGCGGGCGAGGAGGTCGGCGTGGCGTGGAGGGAGTACCTTCTTCCCGCCGGCGCCTTCAGGCTGACCCGGGTGGGTCTCAACGGGAGCATCCTCAGCGAGGAAACCGTAGTGCAACCACAGGACGGCACGCTCGAGAATTCGCACGGACTGGCCTGGACGGGCCGCGAGTACGCGGTGGTCTACTCCTGGCAAGACAGCGCCGGCACCAACGAGGAGTACCTGGCCCTCATGACCTGCTGCCGAGACATGGACAGCGACGGCGTATCCCTCTGCAGCGACTGCGACGATGCCGATCCGGCACGCACTCCCGGCGCCGCCGAGTTGTGCGACGGCATCGACAACGACTGTGACTCCAGCATCGACAACGGCGCCCCCGCTCCCGGAGAGGTCAGCGGCCTGGTCTTCGCCGCCGACGGGCAGACGCTGGAGTGGGACGCGGAGCCCGGCGCCGAGAGCTATGACTTGATTCGCGGCGACCTGACGGTGCTGCTCTCCAGCTCCGGAGATTATGCCCAGGCCGTCGAGGCCTGTCTGGCTTCAGCGCAGACCGCTGCGTCGTTCAGTGATCCCGAAACGCCCGCGGCCGGAGTGGGGTGGTTCTACCTGGTACGCGCCCGGGGCTGCGGCGACCAGCCGGGCAGCTACGACAGCGGCAGCACGAGCCAGTCCGCCTCCCGGGACGCCTCCATCGCCGCCTCCCCCGCCGCCTGCCCATAGCGGCGCGATCCGCAAGCTGTTCAGCCGAGGTGCCGTCCGCCGGCATGGCGCCCGGATATCACTTGGATGCGGCCCATGACGCGCGCAGGGGGCCGGTCTCGGCCACTACGGCGGCGAGCACCTC
>JALTMS010000568.1 GCA_027001345.1 Acidobacteriota bacterium
GGTGTGGGGCGGGCGAGGGAGCCCCGATGTGCGGGATCTGTGGGATCGTCGACCATGAAGGGGGCCTCAGTGGGCCCCTCGTGCAGGAAATGCGGGATCGGCTGGTCCATCGGGGGCCCGACGACGCCGGCATCTACCTCTCCGCCGATCGCCGGGTGGCCCTCGGTCACCGGCGGCTGAGCATCATCGATCTCTCCCCTGCCGGCCGGCAGCCGCTGGCCAACGAAGACGGCTCGGTGCAGGTGGTCTTCAACGGTGAGATCTACAACTACCGTCAGCTCCGGCAGGAACTCGAGCGACAGGGGCACGTGTTCCGCTCCCACACCGACACGGAGGTGCTCGTTCACCTCTACGAGGAGATGGGGGACGACCTGCTGCCCCGCCTCGAAGGGCAGTTCGCCCTGGCCTTGTGGGACGAGCCTCGCCGCCGGCTGCTACTGGCCCGGGATCACTTCGGCAAGAAGCCGCTGTACTACCGTCTGACGCCCAGCGGTATCGCCTTCGCCTCGGAACTCAAGGCTCTGCTGGTCGATTCCCGCTGCCCGCGTCGCATCGACCGCGAGGCCTTTTTCGACTACCTGACGTTCCAGTACGTACCCGAACCGCGAACGATCTTCGAGGGCATCGCCAAGTTGCCCGCGGGGCATGCCCTGAGCCTCGACGTCAACGGGCACCACCTCGCACCCTACTGGAGTCTGAGCGTTCCCGAGTCCCGACAGGAGGCCGGGGAGCGCGTTCCCACCGAAGCCCTGCGCCGCCTGCTCGAGCAATCGGTTCGCTCCCGCCTGGTGGCCGACGTGCCGGTGGGAGTGTTTCTCAGCGGCGGCGTCGACTCCAGCGCCATCGTGGCCACCATGGCCAGCCTCGGCGTCGGGGACATCCGCACCTTTTCGGTCGGGTTTGCCGACAAGGACTATGACGAGACCGACTTTGCCGCGGAAGTCGCCGAGCGCTTCGGTACGCGCCACGAGCGGATCGAGCTGGCCCCCTCTTCGGCGATCGAGTTGATCCCCACCATTGCCGCCCAGTTCGATGAGCCGCTGGCCGATCAGGCCGCGGTGCCGACCTACCTGATGTGCCGCGAGGCCCGGCGACAGGTCAAGGTCTGTCTGTCGGGAGAAGGGGGCGACGAGACCTTCGGGGGCTATCCGCGCTACATGCTCGCCACCGAGCACGCCGGCTACCTCGACAGCGTGGCCCGTGGCGAGAAAGGTTTCCGGCAGGCGCTGAGCGAGCCTCTCGCTCCCCTCCCCGACAGCTATGTCGCTCGACTCGGCTCCTTCACCCACGAGGAGAAGCGCGAGCTGCTCGACGAGTCCTTGTGGGGGGCCTTGCATCGGCGGCGGAAGTCGCCCTACCCCCATCTCGAGGCGCGCTTCGAGGAAGGGGCCCGGCGGGACTACCTCCAGCGCTTGCAGTACGTCGATCTGAAGACCTACCTGCCGGACAACCTGCTGGTCAAGGTCGATCGGGCGAGTATGCTCGCCTCGCTCGAGGTGCGTGCTCCGATGCTCGATCCCCAGCTCGTACGTTTCGGTCTCGCCCTGCCCCGCGCGGCCAAGATCAGTGGCGAAATCACCAAGCTGGCTCTGAAGATGGCGTTTCGTGACGTTCTGCCTGCCCGCGTGCTCTGGCGTCCCAAGATGGGTTTTTCGATGCCACTCGAAAAGTGGTTTCAGGGTGATCTGGAAAACTACACCCGACAGTCGTTGCTCGACGATCTCGAGCCCGGTGTCTTCCGCCGCCAGGCGGTCGAGTCGCTGGTGGCCCGGGGATGGACCAGCTCCCCGGCTCGCGCGCTGAAGGTGTGGACCTTGTTGATGTACCAGGAATGGCGGAGGGCGATCCTGTGAATCCCACTGGACTGACGAGCTGCCCGGTGTGCGGCGCTCGGGGCGCGACCGAAGCGCGTGCCTCGCACCTCTACTGCCGGACCTGCTCGGCCTACACCCTCTTTCCGGCACCCGACGCGGAGCGAGTCGAACAGGCATCCGAGCGCTACCAGGAGCGGATGGCCGAGTCGGATCGGGGCTTCGACTGGCGGCTGTTCTTCCTCGACCTGCTGCTCGGTGGTCAGGGAGCGGTAGAAGTACTCGGCGTGCGGGACAGTGCCTTCGAAGGTGCCGCGGCGTCCCGCGGCTACGACCTGCATTCCGCCGCTGCGGGCTCGGGCCGGCGGGCACTGATCGCCTGGGACCTGCTGGACTACGATCCGGCGCCGGCAGCGACTCTCCGCGAGTGTCGGCACCGGATGGGCGAGGAGGATCTGCTGCTGATCCGGGTTCGGGATCGCGGGGCGGACGGTGCCCGCCAGCAGGTTCCCGAGCAGCGTCCCTGGGGCTGTCTGAACTACTTCGAGCAGAGCACCCTCGAAACCATCGTCACCGAGGTCTTCGGGCAGGTTCCATGGATCGTCCAGTCTCCGGGACCCGAAGGCGAGATGCTCGTGGCGGTCGTCGACCGGCGCCGCCGAGTGGTGCCCGGTGGCCGTCGCGTACTACTCATTGCCCACCCCGATGCCTTCGGCGACATCGACGACGCTCCGGGTCCTCGCCTGCGGATCGCCAAGACGATCGTCGGCCTGCGCGAGCGGGGCTGGATCGCCGACCTGGCGATCACGGCCCACCCCCACTGCGAGGGCTACGACCTGGCCCATCTCTATCACCACGCATGGCGCAGCCAGGACGGTCTGGCCCAGGCGACCCGGGTGCTCTACGCCGGCATTCCCCTGGTGGTCTCGGCGATCTACATGGAGCTTTCCGAGTCCAACTTCGCGGTCGATGTGCTGCCCCGCATCTTCCAGGCCTGGCCGGAGGAAGAGCGCGAAGCCCTGCTCGCCTCCCTGGCT
>JALTMS010000569.1 GCA_027001345.1 Acidobacteriota bacterium
CATCAATACGGTGGAAAACGTCTTCATTCCCTTCCCCGAAGCGGGGTTGTGGCAGATCGAGGTGCGGGCGGTGGAGATCAATCAGGATGCCCACACCGCGACCGCCGAAGACGACGCCGTCTTCGCCCTGGTGGTCTCCGGCGCGACCGGCAGCAGCGCGTGCGCCGCCGGATCGACACCTGCCAACCTGATCGCCACACCGGCGGCGGACAATCAGGTGCAGCTTCAGTGGGACCCGACGGCCGACGGCGTGGAATACCTGATCTACCGCTCCCGCGAAAGCTGCGCGGCGGGCTTCGAGCAGATCGCCGTGGCAGGCACCACGAACTTCCTCGACGAGCCGGTTTCCGGTGCGGTGACCTACCACTACCAGGTGCGGGCGAAGAACGACTGCGGCGGTGTCTCCGACGCTTCGAACTGCGCCGATGCGACGCCCACCGGCGCCTGCGTCGACCCACCGGCCTTCGACGGTCTGACCGAAGCCCGCGACCTGGGGCAGCAGACCTGCACCGTCGAATTGAGATGGAATGCCGCCGCGCCCCGCTGTGGCGCTCGAGTGCAATACAACATCTACCGCAGCACTGACCCCGCCTTCGTCCCCGACCCCGGCAACCGGGTCGCCACCTGCATCGACGCAACGACGTGGAGCGACACCGGAATCGACGACGGAATGCAGCTCTACTGGGTCGTCCGGGCCGAGGATACGGGCGCGGTGGGGAGCGGCCCCTGTGGTGGCGTCGAGGACGACAACCGCGTGCGCCGAACCGCCTCCGCCAGCGGCCCGGACCTGATTCTCTTCAGCGACGACTTCGAGACCGTACAGCCCTGGACCCTGGAAGGCGAGTGGGAGATCGGTCCGCCCCTCGGCCTCGGTGGCTCGCTGCTCGGCGGCCCGGATCCGGAAGTGGCCTGGGAAGGCAGCCAGGTGCTCGGGCTCGATCTCAGCGGCCAGGGCAAGTACGCGGGCAACTACGAGGCGGAGATCTCCGAGTGGGCCACCAGCCCCACCTTCGATGCCTCGGCTCAGAGCGTGGTCGAGTTGCGCTTCTGGCGCTGGCTGGGCGTCGAGGAAAACAGCTCCGACCTGGCGCTGCTCGAGGCCTGGGACGGCGCGGCGTGGAACGAGATCTGGCGCAACCCCCACCTGACGCTCTCGGACAAGAACTGGGCTCTGGAGGTCTTCGACCTCAGCTCCGCTCTGGCGGGCGTGGCCGATGCCCGGCTGAGATTCGGTGTGATCAGCAGCTTCAACCGCAGCTTCTGCGGCTGGAACGTGGACAAGCTGGAGGTCTACTCACCGACCACCTGCCAGGCTGGCAGATCCTCTCCGGCGCCCGTACCCGACGGACGCTTCGTCAGCGGTACGCCGATGCTCGCTTCTCGGGCGGCGACGGCCGAGTTCGTCGATCTGCAGTGGGACGTGAGCAGTTGCGCGGGCAGCCGCTTCAATCTCTTCTACGGCAGCTCCGACGAGCTTGCCTCCTACACCTATTCAGGCTCGAGCTGCGACCTGGATCCGGCGGGCTCCGATTCGAGAGCGCTTCCCGACCCCGTGCCCGGCAAGTTCACCTGGTGGCTGATCGCCGGGGCCGAGGGAAGCGTCGATGGCGCCCACGGCTATCGCTCCGACGGCACCCTGCGCCCAGCCAACGGCATCGGAATGTGCGCCCTGGACAATCAGGACACCACGGCCACCTGTCAAGCCGGCCCCTGAACCCCGACGACCCCAAGAGAACTCCCGGCTCTCCTCGTGTGAGGAGAGTTGAACTTTTCGGACTTCGATCAGCGGTATTTGCGTCCAGCGCGGTGACGAGTCGCCGCGCGCCAAAGCAGATGCGCTTGCCTCCGGCCTGCATCCGGGTACATAAAGGGCAGAACTGGAGGTTCCACATGTCCAATGCCCCCCATCGCGTAACTCCGATCCTACTGCTCTGCCTGCTCGCAGGTCTCTGCTCGCCGCTGCTGGCCGCCGAAGGCGATTCGCCCAAGTGGCGTGGCGAGCTGCCCGAGGTGATCCGCAATGCTGCTCCCGGCGAATTGATTCCGGTCAGCATCATCCTCGTCGAGCAACTTCACGGAGACGCTCTTCGCGCCCATGCCCGTGATGTCAAGGACCCCGACCAGCGCCGGCGCATTCTCAGCGACGCGCTGAAGGACTTCGCCCGTCGCCAGCAGGCGCGCCTGCGGGTGCGCCTCGAGCAGGCTGACCGGGCGGGCCAGATTCGGCGTCTGCGCTTCCTGTGGATCGGCAACATCATCGCCGCGGATCTTCCCGTGCCCCTGATCCGCGAGATCACCGACTACCCTGAAGTCGGTCATCTCAACTGGGAGCCCAAGCGAGACGTCTTCATCGGACCGCGGATGACTCCGGAGATCCTGCCGCCCACTCCGCTGACCCGGTATCGCGGCAATGCTGCTACCGACGAGATCGAGTGCGGCGTGGACCTGATGCAGGCGCCGCGGGTGTGGAACGAGCTGGGGAACACCGGCGAGGGAGCCGTCATCGCGATGATCGACTCCGGCACCTGCTGGAGGCACTCCGACATCGAGAACCAGATCTGGGTCAACCCCGGCGAGGATCTCGACGGGGATGGTGTAGTGATGGATCCGGACGACGAGAATGGCATCGACGACGACGGTAACGGCTACGTCGACGACCTGATCGGCTACGACATCGACAACGGCGATAACGATCCCGACGACAACAACTCCCACGGTTCCCACACGTCGGGGACGGTGGCCGGCGACGGCACCGGTGGCTCCCAGACCGGCATGGCTCCCGATGCGGCGGTGATGATCCTCCGTGTCGGACTCCAATTCTCTGACGAGCCCGACGTGTGGGAGGCGATGCAGTACGCCGCCGACAACGGCGCCGACGCGATTTCCATGAGCCTCGGCTGGCCGCACAACCAGAACCCGGACCGGGCTACCTGGCGCACCAACTGCGAGAACACCATCGACCTGGGTACAGCTATGGTCATCGCCGCCGGCAACGAAGGCTCCGGCAGTGAGCCGGACAACGTCCGAACGCCGGGTGACGTGCCGCGGGTGATCACCGTCGGTGCGACGAATTGCAGCGACCAGGCCGCATCGTTCTCCAGTCGCGGTCCCGTCACCTGGCAGGATGTTCCGCCCTACAACGACTTCCCTTATCCTCCCGGCCTGATCAAGCCGGACGTGGCGGCCCCCGGCGTGGATACCAAGTCTCACAATCTGTGCAGCGGTTACTCCTTCAAGTCCGGCACCTCGATGGCCACCCCTCACGTCGCCGGTGCCGTGGCGCTGATGAAGAGTTCGAATCCGGGGCTGACCCACGACGATCTCAAGACGATCCTCGAAGACACCTCGATCGATCTCGGTGAACCGGGCAAGGACAACACCTATGGCTCGGGCCGGGTCGATGCCTACGAGGCGGTGCTGCAGAGCGCCTCTTCCGACGGACGCATCAGCATTCGAGAGCTTTCCATCGCGTGTAGCGACGTGCTGAACATCACCCTCTCCGACACCGATCTCAAGGGCACCGGCACCCAGGTCGTCGATGTCACCTCCGATACCGAGCCGGCGGGCGAAAGCGTGACCTTGACCGAGACCTCGGCCACGTCGGGTGTCTTCAAAGGTGAAATCACCGCCGACCCGGGTACTCCCACTGCCGACGGCATGATCCAGGTCAGCGATGGCGATACGGTGGTCGCAACCTACATCGATGCCGACGACGGCAAGGGCGGGACCAACGTGGAGAAGACCGACACCACCGCCGTCGACTGTCGCGGCCCGATGATCTCGGCAGTCGAGGCGACCGACATCGACAACACCTCGGCCACGATTCGCTGGACCACCGACGAGAACTCCGACAGCCTGGTGCACTACGACCCGACCAAGCCCCCCGCTCAGGTCGCCAGCGATGCGGCACGGGTGACGGCCCACGCCGTTCCCTTGAGCGGCCTGGCGGAGTGCACGGTCTACTATTACGACGTGACCAGCGCCGACAAGCTCTCCAACTCCACCACCGATGACAACAACGGCCAGTACTATCGATTCGAGACCTACGGCAACTTCGCCGACATCGGCATCGCTCCGTGTCACCAGGGCCAGGTGACCCTCGACCGACCGATCTACGCTTGCAGCGACACCGTCACTGTTTCGGTCACCGACCTCGACCTCAACACCGACTCCGGAGTGGTGGAAACCGTGATGGTCAAGGTCTCGAGCACCGTCGAAGCCGATGGGGAGTGGATCGAGTTGACCGAGGACAGTGCCAACAGTGCTCGCTTCGCCGGCTCCATCGACCTGAGCCCCGGGACGGCCATTCCCGGTGACGGCTTGCTACAAGCCGGCGACGACAACCTGGTCACCGCCACCTACCACGATGCCGACGACGGCACCGGTTCGCCGGCCATCGCCTCGCGCACCTCGACGACGGATTGCGCAGCCCCGATCGGCCGCGACGTGACGATCAGCCGGCTGGCTCACACCTGGGCCGAAGTCTCCTGGACCACCGACGAGCCCTCCACCACCCGCCTGGAATACGGACCGGACGCCGGACTGGGTAACCTGGTCGAGGACAGCGCCCTGAGCACCACTCACACGGTCTTCATCGATGGCTTCGATGCGTGTCAGAGCGTCTTCTTCACCGTCGGTGGCGACGACGAGTACGGTAACCAGCTACTGCTCGATACCGGCAATGGACCGTTCCGCTTCAGCACCAACGAGATTCCCGGCCTCTACTTCTACGATGGTTTCGAACAGGGCGCCGGTGAGTGGGTGCTCGGCGAGGAGTGGGAGATCGCCTCTCCGATGGGCAAGGGCGGTAGCCGCGGCAACCCGGATCCGGCGGAGGCCTTCGTCGGCGCCACGGTGCTCGGCCTCGATCTGTCGGGCACCGGCTCCTACGCGGGCGACTACGAGCCCAACGCCCACTCCGCCGCCGCCTCAGGGCGGATCCTCTGCTCGAGCTGTCAGAGCACCGAGCTGATCTTCCGGCGTCAGCTCAACGTGGGAGGTGCGGACAAGGCCGAACTGGCCGTGATCAGCAACGGCAAAGACATCGTCTGGGACAACGGCGGGGCGACGCTCACCGAGAACAACTGGACCGAACAGCGCTACGACATCAGCGCCTTCGCCGATGGCAAGCCCTTCATTCAGCTCCGCTTCTCGATCGACGCCGACGCTGCTTCCCAGTACAGCGGCTGGAACGTGGACGAGGTGATCATCAAGGACGGCTCGCTACCCGACTACGTCGCTTGCGGCGAGTGCGGATCGGCCCCTTCCGGACTCGGACTGACTTCCGCCGAAGACGCCGACGCCTGCGGCCCGGCGGGCATCGATCTCCAGTGGGAGGCGGCGACGTCCTGGGGCACGGGTGACTCCGGCACCTACGCGCTGTATCGCGGCACCACCGCCGACTTCGTGCCCGACGCTTCGAACCTGGTCGTCGCCGGTCTGACCGGCACCTCCTATCGCGACGACGCAGCTCCGGTGGACACCACCGTGTGGTACCTGCTGCGCGCCGAGAATGACGAGACCTGCTCGTCGGGACCGAACAACGGTGGCCTGGTCGACGACAACGACAACCGGCTGTCAGCGATCGAGACCACCAGCCGCCCGCCGGCGGGCTCGCCCGGCAACTCGCTGATGGTCGAGAAGGTCAACGACGTCCACGCTCGCCTGAGCTGGCAGCCGACGGCCGACACGTCCTACTTCATCGTCCGCCGCTCCGAATCACCCCAGATGAGCGGTGCCGTGGACATCGACCAGACTACGCAGACCTGGAGCGACGACCGGGAGGCTCTGACCAACGCCAAGCACTTCTACTACAAGGTGGTGGCGGTCAACCCCTGCGGCCAGGAAACCCCCTGATCGGATGCCGCGGCGGTCGTCCGACCGCCGCGGCCATCACGGCACAGCTCAATCCGGCTCGGGAGGCTGGGCATCGAGCAGTACGCCGGCCCAGCGAAAATCGCCGCTGTTTTCGAGGGCGATCTTGACGATCATCGTCAACGGGACCGACAACAGCATGCCCAGCGGACCCCAGACCCAGCCCCAGAAGACCATCGAGAGAAAAACGACCAGCGTCGAGAGGCCCAGGCGGCGGCCCATGAAGTAGGGCTCGACCATGTTGCCCAGAACCATGTTCACTGCCGTGTAGATCACCACCACGGCGATCGCCCGACCGAAGCCATACTGCACGATGGCCAGCAACACCGTGGGCAACGCGGCGAGAACCGAACCGAGCTGGGGGATGTAGTTGAGCATGAAGGCCAGCAGACCCCAGAGCAACGGAAAGTCGATACCGAGAATCCACAGACTCAGTCCGACGATCACGCCGGTGGCCATGCTGATGACAGTCTTGATCACCAGGTAACGTTGAATCTCGACTCGAATGCGGGAATACCAGCCATCGCTGTCCTTTCCCTTGCCGAAGGCGGCTGTCAACTTGGCCGGCAACGCCGCGGCCTCGAAAAGGATGAAGACCATCAGCAGCAGGATCAGCACGGTCTTCGACAGCAGCGAGGTGGCGAGACGGAACAGATCTCCGGCCATCTTGATCACGATGCCGGGGTTGATCATCTCCGTTGTGACCTCCCGCGGGATTTCCACGCCGCGGCCCTGGAGCCAGGTGGTCAAGGAATCGACGATGACCTGCAAGCGCTGCTGGTAGCGTGGGGCCGCCTCGGAGAAGCCGGTGACCGAGCCTCCGACCAGGGTCACGAGCACCGTGACGACGAGCAATACCGAGAGAAAGGTCAGCATCACCGCCAGCGCCCGCGGCACGCGCCGGCTCTGCAGCCAGTTGAGCAGAGGCAAGCTGAGCACTGCGAGGAAGACCGAAACCAGCAGCGGCTGGAGCAGGGTCGCCGCCGCCTTGAGCCCGGCGACGACCACGACGACCCCCGCCAGGGTCAGCAGAACCCGTAGCCCTGCACCGCTTTGACGCTGGCTGTTGTCCATTGCCGTTCCGTCTCCGGACAGCGGCCCCGCGACAGGCCGTCGCACCGCCCCGAACGCGGAGGAGCATAGCAGCCCCCCGTCCGAGGGGGAACAGCCCTGACCCGGTTCATGCTTGAACCGGTCTACTCCGGCGGCGGCAGGGGATCGGGACCATTGGTCGCGGGATGGACGCAGGGACGGATGCCGTCTTCCAGCGCGCGGTCTGTGTTGTCCATGGTGTCGCTTTCCTCGGCGCGAAGACGAAACGGGAGGATCGTTGTCGGCCGACGCCCAGTCGGCTCGCTCGGCCCAAGATTGATCCTTCCGGCAGATGACGGGAAGGGTCGGGCGAGGTTTTCCCGGCGAGTGCACCGCTGCCCACGCGGAGGATTCCCCGCGCCGGGTCCGTCAGTCCTCGAGTTTCAGCACCGCCAGGAAGGCCTCCTGGGGAACGTGGACCTGGCCCACTTGCTTCATGCGCTTTTTCCCCTCCTTCTGCTTTTCGAGGAGTTTGCGCTTGCGGCTGACATCACCGCCATAACACTTGGCCAGTACGTTCTTGCGCAGAGCCTTGACGTTGGTTCGGGAGATCACCCGGGAACCCACGGCGGCCTGGATCGCCACCTCGAACTGCTGGCGCGGGATCAACTCCTTGAGCTTGGAGGCCAGTTTCTGACCCCGGCGATAGGTCTCGTCGGCGTGCATGATCACCGACAAGGCATCGACACTCTGACCGTTGACCAGCAGGTCGAGCTTGACCAGATCCGAGCGGCGCCAGCCAGTCAGCTCGTAGTCGTAACTGGCATAACCGCGGCTGGCGGACTTGAGCCGATCGTAGAAGTCGGTGACCACCTCTGCCAGCGGGAGTTCGTATTCCAGCAGAACCCGGCCCGGACCGACGTAGCGCAGTTCACGCTGCTCCCCCCGGCGCTCCTCGAGCAGCTTGAGCAAGGGGCCGACATAGTCCTGGGGCGTGAGGATGGTGGCCTTGATGAACGGCTCTTCGATCCACTCGTACTCCTGGGCCGGCGGCAACTTGGCCGGCGAATGAATCTCGATGTACTCGCCCTTCTTCAGCTTGACCTTGTAGGGCACGCCCGGCGCGGTGGTCACCAGGTCGAGGTCGAACTCCCGCTCGAGGCGGGACTGGATGATCTCCATGTGCAGCAAGCCGAGGAAGCCGCAGCGGAAGCCGAAGCCCAGTGCGTCGGAGACCTCGGGTTCGAACTCGAAGGAAGAATCGTTGAGCCGCAACTTGTCGAGAGCGTCGCGCAAGGCGGTGTAATCCGCAGGATCCGAGGGGTAGAGGCCGGAAAAGACCAGCGGCTTGATTTCCTGGAAGCCGGGGAAGGCCACGCTCGCTGGACGCAGGGCCTCGGTGATCGTGTCGCCGATCTTGACCTCGTGGACCTGCTTGATGCCGGCGATCACCCAGCCCACCTCCCCCACCGACAGGCTGTCGCTGGAGACCTGCTTGGGGGAAAAGATACCCACCTCTTCGACCTGGTACTCGCCCCGCGTCGCCATCAGCAGGATCCGCTGACCGGGCCGGATCGTCCCGTCGATCACCCGGATCAGCATGTAGGCGCCCCGATAACTGTCGTACCAGGAATCGAAGATCATCGCCTTGAGCGGTGCGTCGGGATCACCTGCGGGGGGCGGCATGCGCTGCACGATGGCCTCGAGGATCTCCTCGATGCCCTGGCCGCTCTTGGCTGAGGCCAGCAGGGCTTCCTCGGCGGGCAGGCCGATGATCTCCTCGACCTGCTCGAGCACCCGTTCGGGCTCGGCGGATGGCAGATCGATCTTGTTGACTACGGTGACGATCTGCAGGTCGTTTTCCACCGCCAGGTAGGCATTGGCCAGGGTCTGAGCCTCGACGCCCTGAGCTGCATCGACGACCAGCAAGGCGCCTTCGCAGGCAGCCAGCGAGCGAGAGACCTCGTAGCTGAAGTCCACGTGACCGGGGGTATCGATCAGATTGAGCCGGTACTCCTGCCCGTCCCGCGCCCGGTAGGGCAAGGTGACCGCGTGGGACTTGATCGTGATGCCACGCTCCCGCTCCAGATCCATCGAGTCGAGGGCCTGAGCGACCAGATCCCGCTTGGCCACCGCGCCGGTCAGCTCGAGCAGGCGATCGGACAGGGTGGTCTTCCCATGGTCGATGTGGGCAATGATGCTGAAGTTGCGGATCTTCTCGGGAATCATCGTCTGGCCGGCCACGCTCCGAAGGAGGCCCGGGCCTGAAAAAACCCAGGTGGTCGGCGAATTATAAGGAAAGCGCCGAGCTTTGCGAACGCCCGGCGGGCGCCGCGCGGCCGGCTTCAGCTATCGGTCTGCCCCGGTGGGAAGATCGTCACACCCGTCCTGGCCAGCCACTGAGCCACCCGCCGGCCATCGCTGGTGGTGAAGACCACGCCGGTATAGCCCTTCGATTCGGCCACCCGGGAGGCCGCGGTGATGGCAAAACTGCGCTGGGCGGGCCCGAGACGATCCCACTGACCGGCGTCGAGGGTGACGAAGAGGCTCGGCGGCCGGACCAGAATCTCGCTGACCTCGCTGACCGAGCGAAAATCGCCCAGGTCGAGGTGCTCGATCTGCGGCTTTTGCAGCATCGGCCAGAGCACGAGCACGCTCCATGCCGCAGCCAGCGAGAGCAGAATCGCCGTGTAGAGGCGGACCTTCGTCCTCTCGCGACCGATCGGAGCAGAATGAATCACCGCCTGGGAGCCGAACTCCTCGGTGCGGGCGCGACGGCGGCGGCGGCGCTTCTTCGGCTCGGGCAGGATCGCGTCACTCGGCACGGCGAGGAAGGCCTCGGCCATTTCCTCGGCCAGAGCCTTCTCTTCGGGGTCGAGCACGTCCCGCAGGGAGTCGGTGACGCTCTTGAGCCGGTTCCGCAGCCCGGACAATCGCTTGGCCGGGGCCATCTCCCCGGAAACCACCATCCGATCGACGACCTTCTGCAGCTCCCGTCCGACAGCCTTGCCGATCGCTTCGGTCAGGACGATCTCCTGGCGAATCTCGGTCGGGGCCGTGACGCCTGCATCGCTGGTCAGGCGCAGACGATCGAGGACGACCAGGCAGCGAGCCTGTACCGCGATCGCGTCGGCCACGCGCAGCACCCAGCCCTGCTGGCCGGCACCGCCTTCCTCGAGCACCAGCAGGCAGGTCTCCCGCTCCCAGCGAGTGATGTGCAGGCTGTTGTCTCCGATGCGGAGCTGGCTGGGGTTTTCGAGGTCCCGGTGCTCGGCGAGGAGCTGCTGCAACTTGCCCAGGAAAGGCTCGAGGGCGGCGACGCGGCGGGGATCGACGGGCGGCTCGGCAGCCTCGGTCACCTCCTCCTCGACCCCGGTCGCCTCGTCTCCGGCGTCGTCCGCCGCCTCCGCCTGGTCGGCAGGGGGATCCACCACGGCGGCAGATCCCTGCGCCGGAGTCTCCGCAGTAGTTTCCCGCTCTTCGAGGGCGGCTTCTACAGCTTCGGGAGGGGCGAGCACGCTCACGTCATCAACCTCGTCGGGGAGAGGGAATCAGAGGTTCTTCTGGACACCGTCTTCGTAAGCAAAGACGCCGTCGAGATAGGTGCCTCCGGAGAGGGGAGCATTGTCGGAGTCGCAGATCAGGAAGCGGATACTCGAGTCCTTGCTGAGGGTCATCTCGACCCAGAACTCCTGGTTCTGCCCCTGGTCGTCGGGGGAGCCGTAGGCATCGGCCTGCTCGCCGAGCAGCCGCGCGCCGAGGTTGCCGACGTAGTAGCGGTTGCTGCGCAGGGGCTCGAAGGTATCGAGTTCGAAAGCGTCGCTTCCCGTGGTGCTGGGATACTGCCCGTGGTCGAGGTAGTAGTTCTTGAAAGCCGTGTGAATCGTCCGTCCCTCGGAGACCACAGCCTTGAGTTCCGACTGGACGATGGCTCGCTGGAGCAAGGGAATGGCAATCGCACTGAGGACGCCGATGATCCCCGTGACCATCAG
>JALTMS010000570.1 GCA_027001345.1 Acidobacteriota bacterium
ACCTCGGCGGCCCGCTGATGATGAAGGGGCTGCCCGCGAAAAAGGCGCGGAGGATTTCGGTCTCGTCCGGCGGCGCCGGGCCGAAACGGCTCGGGACGGGGGCGTAGAAGAGGCCGCGGGCGGCCTGGTGCAGCTTCCCTTCGCGCACGAGCCTCTTGGCCAGGCGCGTCGGGTTGGCGCTCCACCGGCGCAGGTCCCGCGTGCGGTAGGCCCGCCCCGGCTGGAGGTCTGGTTGGGCTGCCGCGCTCATGGCGCTCCCCGTAAGAAAATTACCGTAGAAACAATACAGTGCAGAGGGCGGCCGGGCAAGAGTTCTCGTGCCGCGGCGTCGCCGAGGAGGACATCGATCGTGAGCACGAACGAGTGGTTGAGGCTGCCCGGGCTCTTTCGGCGCTGGGTGTCGGAGCAGGTGATCGAGTGAGTGCGGCAAGCCAAATCTGACCCACCCGACAAACAGACACCTCGGTCAGCTTTTCCTCGCCCCCACCTCGCTGGAAGCCCGCCAACACCGCCTGTCTGACGCAAAACTCAGGCTCCGGGGGGCTATAGATGGTGAAAACCCACCTGCGGAAAAAACGACGAGACCCCGAAGGGGTCAACCCACGGGGTCCTGCATCAACCACCAGAGTTGGCGGATTGAAATCTGGCTCCTGGAGAGGGACTCGAACCCCCGACCCGGTGGTTAACAGCCACCTGCTCTACCAGCTGAGCTATCCAGGATCCTGTGGCAAGGCGGAAGGATAAGGTTGGGGTTGGGGGCTGTCAAATCTCGCCCCCCGGCCGCTTACCGGCGGAAAGAAAAAGCGCCGCATCCGGAGATGCGGCGCTTGAAGAAGATCGAGGAAGGCGTGGCAAGATCGGCCCTCGCCCGGGTGTGCGGTCGGCAGGGGGGGGAGTGCGCCGACGGTTTTGGTTGGGGTGCAGATTCCCGGGAGAGTGGCCCCGATCCGATCCTTTCCGACGCCCTCCTCGAACTCGTCGTGACCTTTTCCAATTCCTGGCAGGCGGGCAGCCCCAGTTGCCGCTCGTCTGCTGCATCGAACTCACCGTCCGAATTGTATGCTGACTCGCTTCGCTTTGCAATAAAAACGCAATATGCTGGAGCCAGTTCCCCTCGTAGCGGCGCCAAGATTAGGGAAGAACCGGGACGCTGTCAACCCCCCCTTCGCCGAGAACTTCCTTTTTTGAGCGATTTCGTTTGCAGGTGTCGGGCGAAATCTTCGAGCCAGCCCATGGCCCGCTCGAGGGCCTGGCCCCGGTGCGAAACCCGGTCCTTTTCCGCGGCCGTCATCTCGGCGAATGTCATGTCCATCGGGGGGTAGTAGAAGATCGGATCGTAGCCGAAGCCGGCCGATCCCTCCGGCTCGAAGGTGATGCGCCCTTCCACCTCGCCCTCGAAACTGGCGAGAATCTCCCCGCGCAGCGCAAAGGCGATAACACAGCGAAAACGCGCATCACGTTCTTCCCACGGCACCTTTTCGAGCTGCGAGAGAATCCAACGCATGCGGTCGAGGTCGGTGGCCGAAGGCCCGCAGATCCGCGCGGACCGAACCCCCGGCTGCCCGCCCAGGGCCTCGACCTCCAGACCGCTGTCGTCGGCCATCACCAGGTGGCGAACCAGGCGGCTGTAGTGCAGGGCCTTCTTGCGTGCGTTGGCCTCGAAGCTCGAACCGTCTTCGGCCGGCGCCTCGAGCCCTTCGAGGGCCTCGGGCCCGAGTACCTGCCAGGGGCTCTCCTCGAGCAAGGCGGCCAGCTCGCGCACCTTCCCGGGATTCCGGGTGGCCAGGCAGACCCGCAGCCCTCCCCGCCGCGCCCCCTGGCTCATCGCTCGCTCCCCGGCGCCTTGCGCAGCAGGGGCTCAAGGCGATCGCCGAGCACCTCGGCCTGCCGAGCGCGGATCTGCTCGAGTCCGCCGAGGGCCAGGTCCAGCATTTCGTCGAGCCGCCGGCGATCGAAGGGCTGCTCTTCGGCCGTGCCCTGCACCTCGACAAAGTGACCGCGGCCAGTGCAGACCACGTTGAGGTCCACCTCCGCGGCGGAATCCTCGGCATAGTCGAGATCGAGCAGCGCCTCGCCGGCCACCACGCCGGTCGAAACCGCCGCCACGGAATCGAGCAGCGGCGGGCCACCGAGCTTCTTGTTCCGGCCAAGCCACTCGAAGGCGGCAGCGAGGGCCACGAAGCCCCCTGTCACCGCCGCGCAGCGGGTGCCGCCATCGGCCAGCACCACGTCGCAATCGACCCAGATCGTCCGCTCGCCGAAAACCTTGCGATCGACCACCGCCCTCAGGCTGCGGCCCACCAGCCGCTGGATCTCGTAAGCGCGGGCGTTGGGACGCCCCCCCACCCGATCGCGGACGTTGCGCCTGCCGGTCGCGCGGGGAAGCATGCCGTACTCGGCGGTGACCCAGCCCTCACCGCTGCCATAGAGGAAGGGTGGGACGCGATCCTCCACGCTCGCCGTGCAGATCACTTCGGTGCCGCCGACGCGGATCCGGCACGACCCCTCGGCGAAAGGATTGATGCCCAGCTCCAAGTGCACCGGCCGCAACTCGCCGGGACCCCGGGGTGGTGTTCGAACGCTCAATGCCAACCTCCAGGCGACACACACCAGCACCCGCCGCCTCAACGTCGCCAGTCTGCCCGATTCCCGCCGAACCACAAGTCGACGTCGCAGCCCGCCCTACTCCCCCTCGAGGTGCACGGTCTCGAGGGCGCCGAGGGGGCGACCGAGAAAGCGTGCGGCGACCTCGGCGAAGCGGCCGCCGCCGTCGGTGACGCAGAAGCGCTCGCCGGCAGCCCGCTCCCGGCCCTCCCCGGGCGGCCGGCGAGCGCTTCTGCGT
>JALTMS010000571.1 GCA_027001345.1 Acidobacteriota bacterium
GTCCTCGTCGGGGAAGTTGGTGGCGGTCACCTCGTCGATGTCGGTGCAGGGGTCCGAGGTATCGTTCCAGGCATCGCGGTTGCCGTCCTGGTAACGCACGCTCTTGATCTGCTCGAGCCGGTGGGCGGCGAGAAAGCGAGCCGTCGCCTGGTCCCGTGCGAACTCCGAGGTCCTGATCGTACTGATCAGCAGGGTGTTCAGGCCGAGCAGGGCGATGGCGAAGACGCCGATGGCGACGACGGTCTCGGCCAGGGAAAGGCCGGACTCTCCGCGCGGGCGGTGAATCCTTCGGCTGCTCATTGCTCGAGCCTCCATGGTCCGGGGTTGGCGACATCGGCGTCGTAACGCCAGCGCCGCACGCGCCCCGTCGCCTGATTGACACTGATCGCCCGCATGTGGGCCGGGTCCGAGCGGTCGAGGTCGGCGGTGGGAATCAGATAGATCACCCCCGAGACGGCGGAGCCGAGGGGGTCGAAGGTCAGTACCGGCGGCGAGCCCGGGAAAGAGATCGCGGCGCTGATGTCCGAGCCGTCGATGCCCTTGGTGCCTGTCGGATAGCCGAAGACCGTTCCCGCCCCCTGGGTCGAGGCGTAGTAGGTCGTGACGGCTTCCGAGATGTCGGTGTCGATGGATCCGTTGGAGTTCTCGTCGTCATGCACCTGGAAAGTGTGGGCCGACGTGTCGAAGACGATCCGGTAGTCGTTTTGCTCGAAGATGGCTCGCGAGCGCGCCAGCTCGAGGCGGCGGGCGATATCCGAACAGGCTGACGAACAGCGCCACCCGGCCAGATCGATGCTGTAGACGCCGATGGCGGCGGTCAGTCCCACGATGGCGAGAACAGCGAGCATTTCGACCAGGGAGAATCCCCGCTCCGATGGCAGCAGTCGGCTGGAAGTCGCGTTCAGCACCGGCTTGCGGCTCATGGATGCACCTCACCCTTCCACTGATCCCCGCTGGCAATATGGGTTCCGTCCGAGTGGCTGACCATCAACCATCGTGGTGGACCGAAGTTCGGGGAAAGTCGGCAGAGGAACTAGAGCAAGAGCCGTGCCGGACCGCTGACGGGCAGGGGCGGGAGCTGCTGGTTCGCTGTGGAGCAGAGCGGATCGCGGGCTGCTGACCTTGTGGGAGCCGTCGTGACGGTTTCGTTCCGGGGTGTCGGATTTCGAACACACCATACCCGGCGCAAGGGATTGCAGGGCCTTCGGGCCCCCGTCGGCTGACATTCCTTGTCAGCTCCCCCCTGTTCAATCTCGAGACATCTCCCGGGCCCTGCCCCCCGGGGGCACTTGCGGCCCGGTGATGGTAGAGTTTCCGCCGCGCCGGGAGCGATCCGGCGCAGCCGATTGCCGGAGTGGCGGAACTGGCAGACGCAGCGGATTCAAAATCCGCCGGGCCCTGCGCCCTTGAGGGTTCGAGTCCCTCCTCCGGTACCAGCTTCCACCGAGGTTGGCTCAGGCGGTGCCGGCCTGCTCGTCGGCGGGCTGGTGGACGATCAGCACAGGGCGGTGGGCCGTGCGCACCACCTTCTCCGCCACGCTGCCGAAGAGCAGGCGGCGCCAGCCGGTCCAGCCGTGGGTGGCGATCACGATCAGGTCCGCCTCGTGCTCCTCCGCCGCAGCGACGATCTCGCCGTAGACGCAGCCTCGTCGGACCAGGGGATGGGCCTCGATTCCCGGTCCGAGGCCGGTTTCCACCAGTTCCGAAAGCCGCCGGCGGGCTGCCGCTTCCCGGTCCTTCTCGAAGGCGGCGAGGTCGAAGGCCGCACCCTCCACCGGGGCGTGCATCGCCGGCAGAGGGTCGACCACGGTCAGCACCAGCAACTCGGCTCGGAAGTGGCGGGCCAGCTCGGAGGCCACGTCGAGGGCGTGGCGGGCAGGCTGGCTGAAGTCGGTCGGGCAGAGAATCCGCGAAACAGGAAGCATCATTCACCTCCCTGTTCGTCGTCGCGCTCCCGCCCTGGTGGGCAGCCCGGGCGGGACCGGCCCGGAGCGCCGCCCACAGCTCATGGTAGCACCGCTAGCTCATCGGCGCGGGGCTCGGCCACTCCTCCCGGGGGGGATTGAAATAGGCGAAGCAGAGGTGGGGAAAGGTCCGCCGCACCCGGTCCATCCAGCGGTCGATGCCGAATCCCGGGGCCTTGCGGGGCTCCATTCCCAGTGCTTCGAGGTAGAGATCCGGATCGATGTTCAGATTGCGGCACTGCAAGACCCGGGCCCCGCTGGCGCGGACGAAATCCGCCAGAGCCTCGAACTCCTCGTCGGTGTCGGTCACGCCGGGAAAAATGAAGTAGTTCAGGCTGACCAGCCCGCCAGCATCGCTCACCGCCCGGGCCGAGCGCAGCACGGCCTCGAGGCCGTAGTCCCGCGGCCGGTAGTAGCGCCGGTAGAGATCTTCGCGGCAGGAATTGAGACTGACCCGAAGGCTGTCGAGGCCGGCTGCCACCAGTCGCGTGACGGCGGCTGGCCGCGAGGCGTTGGAGTTGAGGTTGATCGTACCGCGCTGGGTGCGGCGCCGGATTTCCCGGATCGAGGCCTCGATCAACTCCGCCTGCAGCAGGGGCTCACCTTCACAGCCCTGCCCGAAAGAGACCACCGCGCGCGGGGCCGATTCCAGATGCTCGACGGCGATTTCGACGATCTCCCTGACTTCGGGGACCAGGTGCAGGCGGGGTTGGGTGACCGGAACCTGCTTGCCGGGCTGGAAGGAGAGGCAGCCCACGCAGTCGGCGTTGCAAGCCGGCGAGGTGGGGAGGGGGGCTTCCCAGCGTCCGAGAACCCAGTTGCGTGCCGCAGGACAGCAGTAGTCCAGCGCACAGTTCTCCACCAAGTG
>JALTMS010000572.1:0-2513 GCA_027001345.1 Acidobacteriota bacterium
CCGCCACTCCACCACCGGCAGGCCGGCCCGCGCACATCGCAGCAGGGCCAGGGCCGGGCTGGCGGCCAGCTCCGCGGCCCGGGCCGGCGGATTGATCACCGCAAGCCGTGCGGCAGCCAGGCGCAGGGCCGAGATCCGCAGCGATCGCCGCTGGCGCGCACGATAGCGCTCCCCACCGTCGGCGCCGGCCTCCTGGGGCCACGGATACAGTGGCACCTCGACCACCAGCGCCGCCGCATCGAGCAAGTTCACGCCGCCCCACTCGATACGCCGCTGATCGATGATCAGTGGATGGTCGTCGGCGGCTACCGGCTCGTCGAGCCGCCGGCACCCCAGCTTTTCGTCGGCAAGATGAACGGCCAGGAGCTGATCGATCCTGGACTCCGGCCTGCCGATAACGATCACGTCGCGTGGCATGGCGGGATGATAGCCGAAAAGTGCCCCACCGAGACCCGCCCTTTGCCGCCTCCGCGCACCACCGATCCGGTCTATGATTCGCCCGGCGGAAAATACGACGGCGCGCTTTTCCTGGAGGGTCGAAGTGGCGGGCAATCCAATGGTCTCCGATCGCCGCGGCCCTTTCGTACGCTTTCTGCTCGAGCATGTGCTCCCCTACTGGAAGGTGCAGGCGGCGATCTTTCTCTGTCTGGCCGCGGGCGTCGCTCTGAGCCTCGTCGATCCGCTGGTCCTGCGCGCGATCATCGACAAAGGGCTGGCGGGAAGCGACCGCCGGTTGCTGCTCCAGCTCTGCGCGCTGCTGGTCGGCGTGCTGGCCGTGCGAGCCGGCATTCACCTGCTGTCGGTCTGGCTCTACAGCTACTCCGGTCTGCGCATCCTCTTCGATCTGCGCCGACGGGTCTTTGATCGGCTGCTCGCCATGCCAGCCGAGAGGCTCCACGAGCAGCGTCGCGGCGACCTCCTGGCGCGCCTGACCTCGGATGTGGACATCCTGCAACGGGCGGCAGCCCACACCGTGGTCAATGCCGCTCAGGATCTGCTGACCATCGCCGGCATCAGCGGTGTGCTGATCTGGCTCGATCCCTGGCTGACGCTGGTCCTCGCCCTGGCCTACCCGCCGCTGGTCTGGCTGCTGGCCAGGACCAACGATCGCCTCGAACAGGAAGGCAGACGGGCGCGGCGCTCCGTCTCCGATCTCTACTCGTTCTTCGAAGAACGTCTCCGGGGCCTGGCATTGATCCGCGAGTTCGGTCGACAGACCGCCGAAGCTCGACGGCATGTCCGCCTTTCCCGACCCTGGATCCGCTCCAATCTGTCCTTGTCGGTGGTCGGAGCCGTGCAGGTCTCTCTGGCTGACATCACCACCACCCTCGCCTTCGTACTGGTCTTTCTCATCGGAGGTCTACGCACCGCTTCCGGCAGCCTGAGCGTGGGCTCGCTGGTGGCGTTCTACACCCTGGCCACCCGTCTGTATCGACCGATCTCCGGTTTGATCGACATCAACATCGACCTCCAACTGGCGCGAGTCAGCCTTCAGCGGATCTACGCCCTGATCGACAGCGAGATCCCCGAACGCCCCGCCCGTGGCCGCCGTCCTCCGGAGGGATTGCGGGGCGAAGTGTGCCTCGACAATCTGAGCCTGCGCTGGGAGGACGGGACCATCGGCCTCGACCGGCTCAGTCTCGAAATCCCGCCCGGCACCTATCTGGCGCTGGTCGGGCCCTCCGGCAGCGGCAAGTCCACCCTGGCCCGTACCCTCGCCGGCTACCTCGAGCCAACTTCCGGCGCGGTGCGCCTCGATGGCCGGGCTCTCGACAGCTACGACTGGCGCTGGCTGCGGCGCGAGATTGGTCTCGTCTCCCAGCAAACGCTCCTGTTTCACGCCTCGGTGGAAAGCAATCTCAGGCTGGCCCGACCCGACGCCCGGGACGAGGAATTGCTCGAAGCCCTGGCGGTCGCGGGCCTCGACGAGTTGCTGCGCACGCTTCCAGAGGGGCTGGACACGTTGCTGGGCGAAGACGGGCTGCGCCTGTCCGGAGGCGAGCGCCAGCGCCTGGCCCTGGCCAGGATGTGGCTCAAGCGGCCCTCACTGCTGATTCTCGACGAAGCCACCTCCGCCCTCGACGCCCGCACCGAAAGGCAGATCCTCGCGCGCCTGCGCGAGCGCCTCGAAGGGCGCACGCTGATCGTCATCGCCCACCGCCTTCCGGCGGTATCCGATGCCGACCGACTGCTCGTGCTCGATGGCGGCCGGCTCGCAGAATCGGGCACCCACGAGGAACTCCTCGAGCGGGGCGATTTCTATGCCCGCCTCTACGCCAGTTGCGATGCGGAAGCTTGACCGACCGCAACGCCCACCGCATACTCCCCGGCATGAAGCGTTGGTTCACAATTTTGCTGGTCGCGGCCAGCGTCGTCCCGGCGACACTGGCGGGGGCGCTGCTCGATTGTGCGAGCAATTCCTGCCCGACGGCCTGCTGCAGCAAGATGAAAACCCAATGCGATGGCGCGCCGATGCTGGATGTCAGGCACGAATCCTGCGGCTGCGCCTGTGG
>JALTMS010000572.1:2523-2830 GCA_027001345.1 Acidobacteriota bacterium
CTCTCTGCCGAGAACGATCTCGGCATCCTGCTGACCGCGCACAACACGATCGATGTCGCAGTCGTCGATAGTAACCTTCCAGAGGGCTCTATTCCGCCGTTTTCGGCGTTCCACAGCCTCACCGACCGCACCACGCGCAGCACATCCAGCGCACCTGTCTACCTCTTGCTCTGTAGCTTCATCTCCTGACGCAATCCAAAGCTCACCCCTCGTCGTTCGGTGAATCACCGCGCCGTTCCGTCGTATGATGCGACGCGCACGACTCGCCTTGTTTCAGGAGAACAAAATGTCTTTTGCACCTGCTCGA
>JALTMS010000573.1:0-3191 GCA_027001345.1 Acidobacteriota bacterium
CTCGAGCGCACTGTGCCGAGAAAGATCGACCGCCAGGGCGGCCCGTTCACGCACGCTCAGTGCCTGCGCTCCATCAGCCGCCCCCAGCCGCAGGACCTCCCGCAGGGCTTCGAGATCCCCCTCTCGCCCCTCCGCCAGACGCCGCCAGACGGCCAGAGCGGCGGCCGGGTCTCCGGCCGCCTCGTGCAGCCTGGCCGCCTCGAGCAAAGGCTGCCGGGCATCGGCGGCAAGACCCTGCTCGCACAACCAGCAGCCGAGCTTGTCCAGCAGTTCACGATCTTCCGCCAGCCGGCAGGCGCGACGAAGCACCGCCACCGAGCGATGCTGATCGCCCTCGGCCCGGTAGAGTTCGGCCAGATCCTCGAGCACCTCGCACGCCGCCTGGCTTTCGCCGGCGCGAGCCAGGGCATCGCCCAGACGTTGGAGCAGGGTGCGATCGTTGGGCGAGGCCTCGACCAGCGCGCGGTAACAGTCTGCGGCCTGCTTCATGTTGCCGCGACGCGCCGCCTTCTCGGCGTCGGCCAACAACCGGCTGCGATCGATGGCCACGGAGCCTAGGCCCGGCGACGCTCCTTGATCCGAGCCGCCTTGCCCGAACGTCCCCGCAAGTAATAGAGCTTGGCCCGGCGTACCCGACCGCAACGTACCACCTCGACCCTGGCGATCATCGGAGAATGGAGTGGGAAAACCCGCTCCACGCCGATGCCGCTGGAGATCTTGCGCACGCGGAAGGTCGATGCCGTCGAGTTCTTGCCATGCTTGCGGCAGATGACCACGCCTTGGAAGACCTGGATCCTCTCCTTCTCGCCCTCACGCACCCGGACGTGAACCTTGACCGTGTCGCCCGGCGCGAAGTCGGGAATTCCCGACTTGAGGTAGGCCTGCTCGATGCCGCTGATGATCTTGTCGCTCATTTCTTCCTCGCTTCCGTTTCCCCAGCCTGCTCGGCCAGAGCCGCAGCCGCTGTCAACAAATCCGGCCGGCGGCGACGGGTCAAATCCAGCGCTGCCCTTCGCCTCCAACCCTCGATCTCTTCATGGTGGCCGGAAAGCAACACCTCCGGCACGCACAGTCCGCGATACTCCGCCGGCCTGGTGTAGTGCGGGTGATCGAGGAGTTGCGTTTCGAAGGAGTCCTGCTCCACCGAAGCCCCCTTTCCGACCACACCGGGAATCCTCCGGGCGAGGGTGTCGATCAGCACCATCGCCGGCAACTCGCCTCCCGACAGTACATAATCGCCGATCGAGATCTCCTCGTCGACCACTTCTTCCCGTACTCGGCCATCGACCCCCTCGTAGCGCCCGCAGATCAGCAACAGCCGAGACTCGGCGCAGAGTTCTGCGATCACCTCGCCATCGAGGGGCCGCCCCGAGGGATCGAGCAAGATCACCTTGCCCGGAGCGGCCCAGCTCCGGCGGATCTCTTCCACCGCCCGGAACAGGGGCTCAGGCTTGAAAACCATCCCCGCCCCGCCGCCGAAGGGGGCGTCGTCCACCTGGTAGTGGGGGGGGTCGGCCCACCCCCGCAGATCGTGGACGCCGAGCCGAAAGATCTCCCGCTCGAGGGCCTTACCGGTCACACCGAACGCCAGGGGTCCGGGAAAAATCTCGGGAAAGATCGACAGCACATCGAACTCTCGCAGTCGACACGGGCCGCTCACGAGGGCCCCTCCCCGGCCACCTCGGCAGCTTCCGGATCGATCAAACCAGCCGGCAGATCCGCCTCGATCCGCCCGGCCTCGAGATCGATCACCTTGCAGATCGCCGTGGCCAGCGGGACGAGGGCTTCCCCCCCGTGCTCGAGGTCGACCACCAGCAGATCGCTGGCCACTCCCTCTTCCACGGCGCGCACCCGGCCGAGCGTTCGGCCCCGGCCATCGACCAACGCCAGGCCGATCAGGTCCGCCACCCGGAACTCCCCCTCGGGCGTCGGCAGCTCCTCGAGCACCGCCCCCAGGGTGGCCCCGGTCAACACTTGCGCCTGCTCGATGGTCTCCACCGTCTCGAACGCGATGACGGCACCCTTGTTGGTCGCTCTCCAGCCACGCACCTCGCACGGCGCCCGCCGTCCGTCGTCCCACACCAGTTCCAGTTCCCGCCCGGCCGCGAGCCGCTGCTCGGGCCAGTCGGTCTGAAGCTCGGCCTGCACTTCCCCCTTCCGGCCCCAGGGCCGACCGATGCGGGCGATGGCGAGCCACTGGCCCCCACTGGAAGGAGAGCGCGACATGGCTAACCCGGGATCTCGATCTCGAAACGACGTCGGTTCTTGTGCCCCGAGATCGATGTCAAGGTGCGGATCGAACGGATGGTCATCCCTTCCTTGCCGATCAACTGCCCGCGGGCTTCAGCCGGCGCGTGGATCTCGAAGCGGGTCGCACGCCGACCGTCATGCACCGAGACCTCGACGCCTTCGGCCGAGCCGATCAGCCTGCTGGCCACTTCCTCGAGGAAAGCTTTGAGCCGCAGATCGTCGTTCATTCCGAACTCGCCGCCGCCTTGGAAACACCCTCGGCCAGACTCTTGACCGTCGGCGTGGCGTGGGCTCCCTTGCCGACCCAGTGGCCGTAGCTGTCGAGGTCCACCTTGACCTCGGGCGGATCCCGGCGCGGATTGTAAAAGCCGATGGTGTCCACCACCGGGCCGCCGGGCGTGCGGCGGGAGTCGGAAACGACGATCCGGTAGAACGGATGGTTGCGGGATCCCTCCCGGCGAAGCCTGATCTTCAGCACTGCATGCCTCCTCGCGGGCCAAACCCGCTGATGCTCATCGTCCGAGCAGGCGGCCCAGGGAAGGACGCCCCGGGGCCCGACTCATTTTTTTCATCATCTTCTGCATCTGAACGAACTGCTTGATCAATCGATTGATCTCGGGAACACTGGTCCCCGAGCCGCGGGCGATCCTTTTGCGCCGGGAGCCATTGAGCAGCTTGTGGTCGCGGCGCTCGGCAGGAGTCATCGAGTCGATGATCGCCTCGAGGCGAACGAGCTGCTTGCTGTCGACTTCCACGCCACGAGGCAGACGCATGCCCGGAATCATCCCCAGCAACTGGTCGAGCGGCCCCATCCGGCGCAACTGGCGCAGGGTATCCCGAAACTCGACGAGCGTGAAACGCTTGTTCTTGATCGAGCGCTCGAGCTGACGCGCCTGCTTTTCATCGAAGGCCTGCTCCGCCTTCTCGATCAATCCCAGCAC
>JALTMS010000573.1:3201-10850 GCA_027001345.1 Acidobacteriota bacterium
CCGAGGATGCGACCGGCCATCCGCCCCGGATCGAACGGCTCCAGGCCGTCGAGCTTCTCGCCGACACCGGCGAAGCGAATCGCCAAACCCGTCACCTCGGCCACCGACAGGGCCGCGCCCCCCCGGGCGTCACCATCGATCTTGGTCAACACCACGCCGGTCAGGCCGACCTTGCCACTGAAGGCTTCTGCCGAACGCACCGCGTCCTGGCCGGTCATGCCGTCAGCGACGTAGAGGATCTCCCGCGGACAGACCGCCTGTTCGAGTTCGGCCAGCTCGGCCATCAGCTCCTCGTCCACGTGGAGCCGACCGGCGGTGTCGAGCAGCACGACATCGAAGCCCCTAGCCCGCGCGAAGGCCACCGCCTCGCGCGCTCGGGCCACCGGCGTGCCACTACCGTCGTGCTCGAAAGCGGCGACGCCGGCCTGGCCGGCCACCTGGACCGCCTGCAACACCGCCGCCGGTCGCGCCAGGTCCACCGGAGCGATCAGCGGCGAATGCCCCTGCTTTTTCAGCCACAGTCCCAGCTTGCCGCAGGTGGTGGTCTTGCCCGAGCCCTGGAGCCCGGCGAGCATCACCACCGCCGGAGCCGGCCCAGACAGGTCCAGCGGACGACCTGCCGCATCGCCACCGAGCAGGGCGATGACTTCATCCCGCACGATGCGCACCACCGCCTGTCCGGGACTCAGGCTCTCGAGCACCGCCTCGCCGAGGGCTTTTTCCCGAATGCGGGCCAGGAAGCGCTTGACGACCTTGAAAGCCACGTCTGCCTCGAGTAAGGCCAGACGGATCTCACGGAGGGCCGCATCGAGTTCTGCCTCGGTGATCCGGCCCCCGCCTTTGATCCTGTCCAGGATCTTTCCCAGGCGTTCGTTCAGCGCATCAAACACAACAAACCCTCTGCCTCCCGCGGGAAGGCGCAAGACGCCGCAATCTACCAGAATCTCCTTCCCCGTCAAGCAGATGAGGGGCGAAGAAGAAGTCCGGACTCACTCCGCAGCATCGAGATTCTCGAGTAGATGGCCGAGCTTTTCCTTCTTCGTCTGCAGGTACCGGCGGTTCTCGGCGGTGGGAGGAATCTCCAGTGGCACGCGCTCGACGATCTCCAGGCCGTAACCCTTGAGGGCGACGAACTTCCGCGGATTGTTGGTCAGCAGGCGAATCCGCCGCACCCCCAGCTCGAAGAGGATCTGAGCACCCAGGCCGTAGTCCCGCTGGTCGGCACCGAATCCCAGGGCCTGGTTGGCCTCCACCGTGTCCCGGCCGGCCTCCTGCAACTCGTAGGCCTTGAGCTTGGCCACCAGTCCGATGCCCCGCCCCTCCTGGCGCAGGTAGAGCACCACCCCCTTGCCGGCGGCGGCGATCTGGGCCATGGCTGTGTCGAGCTGCCGCCCACAGTCGCAACGCCGGGAGCCGAAAACATCGCCGGTCAGGCACTCGCTGTGCACCCGCACCAGCACCGGCTCGTCGGCGGAGATCTCGCCCATCACCAGAGCCAGGTGGGATTCGCCGTCCACCTCGTTCTCGAAGACGTGGGCGCGGAAAGTGCCGTGCTCGGTGGGCAAGGCCGGCGCAGCCGCCTCGGTGACCAGGCGCTCGTGCTGCATCCGATAGCGGATCAGCTCGGCGATGGTGATCATCTTCAGCCCGTGCTGACGGCAGAAGACCTCCAGGTCGGGCACCCGAGCCATCGTGCCGTCCTCGTTCATCACTTCGCAGATCACGCCCGCCGGGTACATCCCCGCCATCCGGGCCAGATCCACCGCCGCCTCGGTCTGTCCGGCCCGACGCAGCACCCCCCCGGGGGCAGCCCGCAGGGGGAACATGTGCCCCGGCCGGGCCAGATCTTCCGGTCGCGTCGCCGGATCGATCGCTGCGAGCACGGTGGCCGCCCGATCCGCCGCGCTGATTCCCGTGGTCGTCCCGCGGCTGGCTTCGATCGACACGCAGAACGCCGTACCGAAGCGGGAGGAGTTCTCGTTGACCATCATCGGAATCTGCAGCTCGTCGAGCCGGCGGCCGGTCATCGGCAGGCAGATCAGGCCCCGACCGTGGCGCGCCATGAAGTTGATCGCCTCGGGGGTCACCTTCTCGGCGGCAAGGGTCAGATCGCCCTCGTTCTCCCGATCCTCGTCATCGACGACGACGATCATCCGGCCCTTGCGGAAGTCCTCGAGCGCTTCGGGAATGGTTGCAAAAGGCATCTGTTTGCGCTCCTTGGGCCGTTTCACGCCCTGTCGTCCAGGGCGGCCCGGACGTACTTGCCCAGCACGTCGTACTCCAGGGTCAGCCGGTCACCGACCGCGCGCTCCCCGAGGGTCGTCGTCGCCAGGGTGGCCGGAATCAGCGCGATGTCGAAGGTTCGCCGAGCGAGACCGGCGACCGTCAGGCTGACGCCGTCGAGGGTCACCGACCCCTTCTCCACCAGCAGACCCGCTCCGGCCGGCGGCCGCTCGACACCCATCCTCACCGACCCGTCTCCGGCCCGTGAGAGCGAAACCACCTGCACCAGGGCATCGACGTGGCCCTGAACCAGGTGGCCGCCCAGCCGGTCGCCCACCTTCAGCGCTCGCTCGAGATTGACCCGGCGCCCGCTGCTCCACCGGGAACGTCCCCCGGTGCGATCGAGGGTCTCCGGGGAAAGGTCCGCTTCGAAGACCGACCCCGAGCTTGCCACGACCGTCAGGCAGCAGCCATCGACGGCCACGCTTTCCCCGTCCACCAGCGGCTCGCCCGCCAGCTCGTGAGAGATGGCCACCCGCATTCCCCGCTCCCGCGGACCGGAGCGGAGCAGCCGGCCGATTCCCGCGACCAGTCCCGTGAACAACGCTACTCCGATCGTCGCACGCGGATCATTTACGATCCGGGGCAGGATAGACAGTCAGCAGCACATCGTCGCCCAGGCGCTGGCTTTGTGCAATGCGGCCCCACCAGGAGCGATCCAGAGGGAACGGACCGCCGGCCAGCGCCGGACGGGCCTCGGCGTCGATCAGTAGGCGGGGCGCCAGATACCAATGCACCTTGTCCAGCAAGCCGGCGGCGGCGAACTCCGCGGCGGTCCGCCCACCGCCCTCGATGACCACCCCCAGCACGTCCCGCCGGGCCAGGTCCTCGAGAATCTCCCGCACCGGCAACACCTTCCCCCCCGCCTCGATGGGTACCACCGTCGCACCGGCTGCCTCGAGGGCCCGACGGCGCTCGGCCGTCGCCCCATCGTCCCGCGTGTAGACCAGCACCGGTGACCAGCGGCCTTCGTCGGCCAGCAGGCGGCAGCCGGGATCGAGACGCAGGCTCGGATCGATCACGCAGCGCAGGAAAGCCCCACCCTTCGGCCCATCGGGGGGCAGGAGCAGGGGATCGTCGGCCAGCGCCGTCCCCACGCCCACCAGGATGGCCCCAAAGCGGCAGCGCAGGCGGCGGCCATGCCGGCGCGCTTCGGGCCCGGTCAGCCAGCGGGAGCGGCCCTCCCGGTCCGCGATGCGCCCATCGAGGCTGGCGGCGGCCTTGAGCAGGGCGAAGCTCCGGCCCTGCTCACGGTGCACCAGGTAGTCCTCGACCACCTCTCGTGCCCGTCGGGCCATCTCGCCCTCGGCAAGGAGCACTTCGACCCCCGCCTCGCGCAGGTGCTCGAGACCCCGCCCCCGGACCCGCGGATCGGGATCGACGGCGCCGACCACCACGCGCCGTACGCCGGCGGCCACCAGGGCGGAGGTACAGGCCGGAGTCCGCCCCACGTGGGCGCAGGGCTCCAGGGAGACGTAGGCGGTCGCTCCCCGGGCCTGCTCACCGGCCTCCGCCAGCGCCAGGGCCTCGGCGTGGGCCCGGCCAGCGCGCCGATGCCGTCCTTCTCCGACGACTCGCTCACCGACCGCCAGCACCGCACCGACCCGCGGATTGGGAGCCGTGGCGCGCCCGGACAGGGAAGCCAGTTCGAAGGCCCGCGCCAGCCAGCGGCGGTCGGAGGGGAGCATCAGGACGCGCCGTCGGCGGCCCCGGAGTTGAACTCCGCCCCGGAGACCAGGCCCCGCGCATACTCCGCGGGGTCATAGTCCAGCAGATCCGCAGCGTCTTCACCCACCCCGACGTAGCGCACGGGCAGTCCGAGTTCCCGGCCAATGCACACCGCCACTCCACCGCGGGCCGTCCCGTCGAGCTTGGTCAACACCAGCCCGGTCACCCCCACCGCCTGCGAAAACTCCCGGGCCTGGGCGATACCGTTGCGGCCGGTAGTCCCATCGACCACCAGCAAGGTCTCGTGGGGAGCCGCTTCGATCTCCTTGGCCACCGCCCGGGATATCTTGGTCAATTCGGCCATCAGCGGCTTCTTGGTGTGCAGGCGTCCGGCGGTGTCCACCAGCACCTCGTCGTAGCCCCCGGCCCGGGCGGCCCGCACCGCATCGAAGGCCACCGCCGCCGGATCGCTGCCCGGGCGGGCGCGAATCACCCGTGCTCCTCCCCGCTCGGCCCAGACCACCAGTTGCTCGACGGCTGCGGCGCGGAAGGTATCGGCGGCCGCCACGATCACCCGTTGACCCTGCTCGGCGTAGCGCGCCGCCAGCTTACCGGTGGTGGTGGTCTTGCCCGAGCCGTTGACGCCCACCATCAAGGTCACCCGCGGACCGGCGGCCGGACGTCGTTCGGCTGCGCGCTCGGGCATCCGCTCGAGCAGACCCTGCTCGAGCAACTCCATCAGCTCGGCCGAGGAATTCAGTTCCCGGCCCCGCGCGGTCTTGCGCAGGTGCTCACAGAGTTCTTCGGCCAGCTCGAAACCCAGATCGGCGGTAACGAGGATCTCCTCGACCTCCTCGATCAACGCCTCGTCGACCTTGCGCCCGGCAAGCCCCAGTTGCGCGACCTTGTCGGCCAGCGCCTGCCGGGTCTTGCGCAGTCCCTTCTGCAGTCGCTCACGCAGCCTTCCGAACATCAGTCGATCAACTCCAACAGACGGCTCGCCTTCTCCGCCGCCGGGCTGCCCGGCGAGAGAATCAGCACTCGGCGCAACATCGGCCCCGCCTCCGCGCCGCGGCCGGCGCGCAGCAGGGCGCCGGCGCGGGCGACCAGAAACCCGGGATCCTTGGCGAACCCCGGAGCGGCCGTACGATAGGCCTCGAGGGCCTCGGCCGAGCGACCGAGTTCTTCGAGAATCTTGGCCATCTCGAAATGAGCCAGGTAGTAGCGCGGCTGGGCCTCGACCGCCAGTCTCAAGGCCGCGAGCGCATCATCCAGCCGACCGGAGCGGAGGAAGATCATCGCTCGGTTGAAGTGGATCTTCTCCGGGTAGGGAAAGCGGCCGTCCCGCAGCGCAACGCCGAGTACTTCCAGGGCTCGATCGGGCTGACCCAGCCGCTCCAGGCAATCGGCCAGGTACATTCGAGCCTCGGTGAAATGAGGATTGATCTCCAGCGCGCGGCGGAAATCCGCCACCGCATCCTCGCAGCGCTCTTCCTCGCTGTAGATCTGCCCCCGAAAGAGCCACGTCCGCGGCAAGGTATCGTCGAGGGCCAGGGAGCGATCGAGCTGCTCGAGAGCGGCGTTCACCTTGCCCTGCTCGTAAAACAGTTGCGCGAGGCGCACGAAATGAAGGGGTCCCTTTTTCTGCTGGTCAGCAATCCGCGCTCCACGCGAAGCGCAGCCCCAGCCACCGAGCCAGGCCGCGGCCAGCAGCAGGCCCATCCCGCAAGTCGATCTCCAGCCGGCCCTCATCGTTTTTCTCCACGGTTGTCGCGCGGCCGCGAGAATACGGCCCATCACCCACGGGGGTCAAACCTCGCCACCGAGCAGCGCCCGGAAAGCCACCTCAGCGGCGAAAGAAGCGAGCGAGCAGGCCCTTCTTCTCCGGCTCCGGCGTGGGCTCAGGAGGATCGATCGCCTCCCCCGCCAGCAGGGCCCGGGGATAGTCGTCCACTGCGCGCCGGGCCGACGCCTCGCCAGCCAGCTCCGCCCAGCGTCGCGCCGCCGAGCGCAGCCTCGGCGGACGGTACTCCGTGTCGTGGGCATCGGAGCCCAGCACATGCACCAGACCTCGACGGACCAGCTTTTCCGACAGCTCCCGGATCGGCTTGCCGAACACACCGAGCAGACTCGAAGAAGTCATCTGCCCCAGGCTTCCCAGGCGCACCATTTCTTCGTAGCGCGACGGGTCTTCCTGAAAGTAACGAATGCGTTCGGGGTGGGCCAACACCGGCGTGATCCCTGCCACCTTCAGCTCGAAAATCGTCTCTTCCAGGCGCACCGGCCGCGTGCGATAGGGGCACTCGAGCAGCAGGTGACGCCGCCGGTCACCGTAGGTCAGCAGCCGCCCCTCGGCCACGCGCTCGGGCAGCCGTGGGCCGAGATGCACCTCCGAGCCGGCCTCGATCTTCAGCTCGATGCCCTCCCGCTCGAGGACCTTCCGAAACGACGCGACGGCCTCGAGTACCCGGGGACGTTCGTTGAGGTAGTCGCCTTCGCGCATGTGCGGAGTGGCGATGATCGTCTCCACGCCACCATCCACCGCACAGCGGGCCATGGCCAGGGCGGCTTCCTCGTCGGCAGCTCCATCATCGAGGCCGGGCAGGATGTGGCAGTGGGTATCGATCACCTCTCGCGTTTTCCTTTCGCGCCACCTGGCCGGCCCACCTTGGCCTCGGTGCCCGTCCACAGGCGCCTGATGTTCTCCTGGTGCCGGACGAAGATCACGACCGCCACCGCCAGCACGCCCCAACTCACGCCCGCCGGACCGAGCAGCCAGAAAGCGGCCCCGGCCGCTGCGGCCGCAGCCCCGAGCGAACCGAGGGAAACGTAACCACTCGGCAGCGCCAGCGCCAGAAAACACACCAGGCTCACCGGAAGCAGCCAGGGCTCGGCAACCGCCAGAACGCCGAGGGCCGTGGCCACACCCTTCCCGCCCCGAAAACGGAGCCAGAGGGGGTAGCAATGCCCGAGTACGGGAGCCAGCAGCACGGCCGCCTGCCAGCCGGGAGCCACCGGCCCTGCCTCGCGCAGCAGCAGGCTCCCCGCCAGATAGCCCAGCCAGCCCTTGGTCGCATCGAGGGCCAGAGTCGCCAGACCGAGGCCCACCCCGCCGGTACGCAGCGCATTGGTCGCCCCGATGTTCCCCGAGCCCTCCTCGCGCAAATCCTGCCCTCGAACCCAGAGCGAGAGCAGCAACCCGAAGGGAATCGAGCCCGCCAGGTAGGCCAGGCCGACGGCCAGCACTTCATTGATCATCGACCACCTCCAGCCGGATGCCGTGGCGCCGGGTGTAGATCGGCCCCCCCGGCCGAAGCTGCGAGGCAAAGAGCGCCACCTGGGCCGCGGCGAAGGTCTCGGCCGCGGGAGCCGGACAACTCGCCGGCGGCAGCGATTGCCGCTCGCCCCGTCGAGGCCTGGCAACCGTCAGATGAGCCCGCAGGGGGCGGGTCTCGGGGGGCAGACCCTTGCGCCGAACACAGGCTTCCACCCGCTCGGCAAGCCGCTGCAGCCGGTCGATTTCGCCGCCGACACCGATCCAGATCACCCGCGGCCTGGCCGGGGATCCGAAGCTGCCCCAGCCGTCGAGCACCAGTCGGGGCGCCTGAAGCCCGGCCAGCGCCTGCTCGAGTTCCGGCCCCAGCGAATCGGCGAGGTCCGCGGGACTCTCGCCGAGGAAGCGCAGGGTCAGATGCAGA
>JALTMS010000574.1 GCA_027001345.1 Acidobacteriota bacterium
CTGATCGAGGCCGGTCTGCCTGTCGGGCGTGGGCGCTGGCTGTTGCGGCTGGTGGTGGTGGCGGGCCTGCTCTGGACCAGCTTGCTCCCGCTGGTGCGCTACGCATGGAGTGCCCTGGTGGCTGCGGGCTGGATGGCCGCGCTGGAAATCGCCGTTCTCCTCTTCTGGGGAGCGGTCGAAAGTCACGTGCGTCGGGACGAACCCCTGGCCACGCCCCTGTCGCTGCTGCTGCTCAGCGTGGGGAGCAGTGGGATCCTGCTGCTGTCCAACAGCGCTCTGCTCGGGCAACTCGCCGGCGCACTGGCTGCGGCGCTGGCCGCCTGGCTGCTGATGGGCCTGCTCCGGCCCCGGAAGTTCCCGGCTCGGGGGAGCGGCGCGGCGGCGACGCTGATCCTCGCGGGGCTGTGGCTACAAGGCTATTTCTACGCCGACCTTCCCCTCTCGAGCCTGCTGCTGCTGGCTCTGGTTCCCGTCACGGCAGCCGCCGGTGAGGCCCTGCGTCGTCGCGGCCGCTCCCGCGTGATGGCCCTCAGCGGTGAGCTGGCTCTCGCCTCGCTGCTGATCGCGCTGGCGGGGATTTCTCCTCTGTTGGCGAGCCTGCGAGCGGTATCGGATCCCTACGGCATGGGTTGAACGTCGCCGAGGGTCGCCCCGGATCTGCCGCTACAGTCATCGCCTCTCCCGGCCGATGAGTCGAGCTGGGAGGAAAGACAGTGGAGATCAGCGCGATCCGACCTGCTGCGTCGCTGCCCCCAGCCCGTCGAGTCGAGGACTCGACGGCGGCGGGAAGTTCTCCGCGCGCCGAGGCCGGGGAGCTGACAGCCGAGGAGCAGCAGCAAGTACGCGAACTCCAGTCTCGGGACCGCGAAGTGCGACAGCACGAGCGGGCTCATCAGGCGGCGGCCGGCGGGTACGCCCGGGGCGGCGCGAGCTTCGAAGAGCAGAAGGGGCCCGACGGCCGCTCCTATGCCGTTGGAGGCGAAGTCAGGATCGACACCGCGGCGGTGCCCGATGACCCGGCCGCGACGATCCGCAAGATGCAGCAGGTGCGTCGGGCCGCGTTGGCTCCCCGGCAGCCCTCGGGCCAGGACCGTCGCGTGGCTGCCGAGGCCGCTGCCAAGCAAGCCGAGGCCCGGGCGGAACTGCGCCGCGGCGAGGGCGACGCGCAGAACGGCGATCAGACGCTGTCTTCGGATCCGCCGGCGTCGGTGGCGGCCTATCTGCAGGGGGGGCCGACACCCGGAGCCCTGCTCGACGCGATCGTCTGAAAGCCGTTCGGCGGCTCCGGCTCACCAGTACTTTTCGACGTGGATCGTTCCCGGCGAGCGGCGCTTGTGCTCGGTGAAACCCTCGCCCTCGAGGATGCCCATGATCGCCTCGATCATCGAGGGATTGCCGCAGAGGAAGATGTGCGTGTCGTCGGGGGTAGGACGGGCACCGATGATCTCGGCGAACGAGCCGTCTTGCCAGAGGTTCTGCAGATAGCCGGTCAGCCCGGTCCAGGGGACGGTCTCTTCCGCCGGTCGAGTGATCGATGGGATGTAAATGAACTTGTCGGAGAGGCGATCCATGGTGGATAGCTCGGAGCGGTAGCCGAGATCCCAGGAATGGCGTGCGCCGTGAATCACCACGTACTCGTGGCTCTGATCGTGGAGCAGAGTGCGCATCATGCTCATGTAGGGAGCCAGGCCCGTACCGGTCGCCATCAGGATCACTCGCTTGCCCTCGGGCACCGGATCGAGGGTGAACGAGCCGGTGAACTTCTGACCGAGCCACAGCCGGTCTCCCACGTCCAGGGCGAACAGCCGCGGGGTCAGGGCGCCGGATCGTACGAGAGTGATGTAAAACTCCATGTACTGCTTCCAGTGGGAAGCCGAGGCAATCGAGTAGGCGCGCTTGATCAGCTTGTCGGGTCTGGATTCCTCGTCGGGCTCGCACGGATCGCAGGCTCGGCAACGGGGAGCGGAGGGTGGTAACCCGAGAACGGCGAACTGTCCGGGTACGAATTCGGACAGTTCCCACTCGTCCGGCGCGACGCGCAGGATGATCAGCCCGGGGGCCACCTCGATACGCTGGAGGACGACGGCATTGGTCTGGTCGGTGCTCACCCTGCTCTCCCCGATTTCACTTGCCGCTCAGTAGTTGCTGACGACCATGATGCAGGCGTGGTGGACGGTGTGGAAGGGGGCCTGCCGGGCGTAGGCCAGCACCTCCTCGTCGAAGCTGCCGTCCTGCAACCAGACGTGGCCGAGACCGAGTTCGGCGACCTGCTCGAGTACCTTCCGCGTCACCGGTGGTGGGGTGACCATCGTGACGATGTCGATCGGTAGAGGGGCCTCGGCCAGGCTCTTGTAGGCCGGCAGACCGGCGATGGTTTCCTCTTTCGGGTTGATCGGCAGCACGGTGTATCCCTTGCCGGCCAGGTTGCGGACGATGATGTTGCCGTACTTTTCGGGGTTGTTGCTCGCACCGACCACCGCAATGCGGGTTTCCGGGCCCTGTCGCTCGAGCAGCTCGAGCACTTCGGGAGAAAGAGAGTCGGAACTGGACATCGGTGGCCTCCTCGAAGGCGGGCCTCCCGGGCCCGCTGCCGAGGCATTGTCTCCCGCCCCGCCCCGGTTGCCAACTCGCCGGGGGACAGCCGCCTTTCGGATCAGTTCTGGCGCGCGCGCCGGGACTCCACCGCGCCGGCCAGCACGTCGTAGGTCACCGGCACGACCACCAGGGTCAGGACGGTCGCTGCGGCGAGGCCGAAGATCACCGCCACCCCCATCGGGCCCCACCAGTCGGAGGACTCGCCGCCGAGCAGCAACTCGCCGCTGAAAAAGTCGAAGTTGATGCCCGTGGTCAGTGGTATCAGGCCGAGGATCGTGGTGATGGCCGTCAGCAGCACCGGGCGCAGGCGAGTCAGCCCCGCCGCGACGATCGCCTCGCGCCGAGTGGCACCCTGCCGGCGCTGCTGGAAGATGAAATCGCAGAGCACGATGGCGTTGTTGACCACGATACCGGCCAGGGAGATCACCCCGATGCCGGTCATGATGATGCCGAAAGGCATGCCGGTCAGAATCAGGCCCCACAGCACGCCGATCAGACTGAGCATCACCGAGACGAGGATCGTCAGCGGTGTGACCAGGGAATCGAATTCGGTGACGAGAATCAGGCCGATCAGCAGCAGGGCGACGACGAAGGCCCGCGAGAGGAAGGTCTTCGATTCCTCTTCTTCCTGGTTCGAGCCGGCAAACTCCCAGCGCACCCCGGCTGGCGTGTCCATCGCCTCGACCACCTCGGCCACCTGGCGGCGCAGATCGGGGTCGCGGTAGCCGGCGGCGTGGTCCACGTCGGCCTCGAGGGTGATCACCCGCTTGAGATCCACGCGCCGGATCGCGGCCGGACCCGAGGTGGCTTCCACTCGCACCAGGCTGCGCAGGGGGATCACCTGTCCCTGCTCGTCGATCACCGACAGTCCGGCGATCGGATCGGCGCTGCGCCGCCGGGAGGGCGGCAAGCGCACGGTGATCTCGTACTCGTCCTCGCCGGTACGGAACTTGGCCACTTCGGTGCCCGCCAGCGCCGTGCGGATCGCCAGGGCGACTTCCTGGGTGTTGGTGCCCGCGCGGACGGCCTCTTCGCGGTCGACGTGGACTCTCAGCTCGGGGTAGCCCGGATCGTAGTCGTGATCCACGTTGTACAGACCCGGCAGCGTCTCGAGACGATCGCGGAGGCGGTCGGCCAGCTCGGCCAGGGCCTGGTAGTCCTCACCGATCAGCCTCAGTTCCACCGGCTTGCCGGTGGGGGGGCCTTCCTGGGGCCGGTCGAGAGTGATCCGGGCACCGGTCAGCCCGGCCAGCGCTCGGCGGGCCTGCTCGAGTGTCAGAATCGAAGTCTGGCTCCGCTGGTGGTATTTGAGCAGGTTGAGGGAAATGCGACTGAGATTCGACGCGCCGCCACCAGTGCTGGGTTCGAGAGCGATTCCCGTCGAGCCCACGTTGGTCACCATGTCATCGAGGTCGGCGGTGTTGGCGGTCAGCGCCTCTGCCTGTCGGACCAGGGCGTCCTGAGCGTCGAGGTTGGTGCCGGAAGGAAACTCGAAATCGACCCAGATCGCTCGCGGGTCGGGTTCGGGGAACAGCTCGGTGCCCGATCCGAGCTTGCCATAAGCGAAAATCGTGACCACCAGCAGCAAGCCCATCGAGTAGAGCACTCGCGCCCGGTTGTCGGTGATCCAGCTCCGCCGGCCGAAGGGCAGGGCGAGAGTCGAGAGCAGCCAGGCCAGCCCCTCGAGTGCGAATGCCGTCGCCGCCAGGCCGGCCAGCGCGGCAAGCAGAGTGCCAGGAGGCTGGAAACCGAGCAGCATCGAGATCAGCAGCAGCAGCGTCGCTCCCGCCAGGCCGACGAAGAAGACGCCGAGCAACAGCCAGTTGCGCAGGAAGAAAAAGGGCACTGGAGGGCCGGGATCGAGAGCCGTCAGCAGCATTCTGCGGTACAGCGCCAGCCCCCGGCTTGTCGGGCTTGTCGGAGCGGTACCCGTTTCCCTTCCGAGGGCCTTCGATGTCGTCCCCCGGGGCGCCGAGAGCAGACCACGGGCGATGGTGGGATTGAAGACCAGCGCGACGAAGAGGCTCGACGACAGACCGATGATCAGTGTCACCGGCAGGTACTTCATGAATTCGCCGATGATTCCCGGCCAGACCAGCATCGGAGCAAAGGCGCAGAGCGTGGTGGCCGTCGAGGCGATGATCGGCATCGCCACCTCTGAGGTTCCGGCGCGCGCCGCCTCGATCGCCCCGTCACCCATCTCCCGGTGACGGTAGATGTTCTCCACCGTGACCACCGCGTTGTCCACCAGCATGCCCAGCACCAGCACCATCGAGAAGAGCACCACCATGTTGAGGGTGTAGCCCAGGCCGGCGATGACCATGAAGGAGATCAACATCGAGAAGGGAATCGCCGCAGCAACGATCACCGCCGGCCGCCAGCCCATTGCGACGAAGAGCACGGCCAGTACCAGCACCAGTCCCGACAGGACGTTGTTCTCCAGTTCGCGGACCATCGCCTCGATGTCTTCCGACTGGTCGGCAACGACTTCGAGTTCGGCGCTGGGGGGTAGGGATGCACGGCGCTGCTCCACCTTTTCGCGCACCTTACGGGCGACCTCGATGATATTGGCCCCGGTGCGCTTTTCGATCGTCAGCGAGATCGCTTCCCGTCCATTGAGGCGAGCGCGGGTGGTCTCCTCTTCGAAGCCGTAGACCACCTGCGCCACGTCGCTGACCCGGATGGCCCGCCCGTTCCGAACGCTGACGATGAACCTGCCGATGTCTTCCGGTCGCTGCACCTCGGCCGGGATGCGCACGAGAAAGTTCAGTCGTCCGAGATCCACGTCGCCGCCAGGCACGGTCAGGTGCTCCTGGGCGATGGTCTCCACCAGGTCCGCCAGGCCCAGTCCGTAGGCCGTCAGCCGTTGGGGGTCGGCAAAGACGTGCACCTCACGATTGCGGCCGCCCACCACACGCACCAGGTTGACCCCGGCGATCGCTTCGAGTTCGTCCTTCAGGTCGTCGGCGATCTGCTTGAGACGGTCGATGCTGAAATCACCAGCGAGAGTGACGACCATGATCGGGGTGCGGGAAAAATCGATGTCCGTGATGGAGGGGTCGTCCACCTCTTCCGGCAATTCGGGCCGTGCCCGATCGACTCCCTCGCGCACCTTCTGCAGGGCAGTGTCGAGATCGACTTCCGGGTTGAACTCCACTTCGATCAGGGAGTAGCCGTCGTAGGAAGTGGAGCGTAGCTCCTTGAGTCCCGACAGGCCCTTGAGTTCGAGTTCGATCTTCCGCGTGACCTGGCTCTCCATGTCGGAGGGAGCGGTGCCGGGGTAGGAGGTACTGACCAGGATCAGTGGGATCTTGATCTCGGGGAAGGATTCGCGGGGTAGACCGATGTAGGTTGACAGACCGGCGAAGACCACGATCGCCATCAGCACGTAGATCGTCAGTGGCCGCTTGAGAGCCAGGGCAGTCAGGCTGCTCACTGGCAGCCCTCCGCGATCACCTCCCGGCCGGGGCCCAGATCACGTTGGCCGTCGATCACCAGACGCATGCCGAAGGCCAGGGCGCTGTCCTCCACCAGCACGCGGTCGCCCTCCACGGCGCTGATGGTCACCGGGATCTGTCGCGCTCGGCACTGCTCGATGACGTAGGCCACGTGACCGTGGTCGGTGGTCACCAGGGCGTCGATGGGGACCACCAGTGCCTGCTCGAGCCTGCGCCGCAGCAGGTGCACTCGGGCCACGAGCCCCGAGACCAGGCGTCGCTGGGGGTTGGGCAACTCGACTTCGGCGAGAAAGGAGCGGGGCTCGGCACCGGACGACGACGCGACATAGCTGACCCGTGCGTCGAAGACCTTCTCCGGCCAGGCATCGATCGTCACGCGGGCCGGGGCACCGCGGCGCAGCCAGCCGATCTCGGTGTCCGGGACCCGGCAGGCCACCTTCAGTGGATCGAGCTGTTCGATCAGTGCGATCGGGGTGGCGGGGAGCAGCACCTCGCCGGGCTCCACCCGTCGGTCGGTGGCGATGCCGTCGAGGGGCGAGCGAATCAGCGCTCGCTCGAGACGGACCTCCATCTCTCGCACCACAGCTCGAGCCCGGTCCCGGCGGGAGGTGGCAGCCACCAGGTCCTGCTGGGGCACGGCCTGTCGCTCGAAGAGCTTGCTGACCTTCTGGTAGTTGGCCTCGGCGGCCATCAGATCGGCCTGGGCCTGGTCCAGGCGGGCTTCGGCCAGGTCGTCGCCGACCCTGGCCAGGATCTGCCCGGCTCGTACCGACTGGCCCTTTTCGAAGAGCACCTCGCGGACCAGACCACCGAACTCGGTGGCCACCAGAACGTCGTGCACCGGCTCGAGAGTGCCGGCGACATCGAGGTAGTCCTCGAAACGCTCGGGGGCCAGGGTCAAGGTGCGGACGCGAATGCGCGTGTCGCGTGGGCCTGCTGACGGTGCTGCGGGAGTTGCCGGCGCCGTGGTCTCGGGCTGGGGAGAAGACGGGCAGGCCATCATCGCCAGCGAGGCGATCAGCACGGTCAGGGCGCGGGCGGTGGTCATCGAGACGCCTCCTCGAGCAGCGGCTGGAAGGGCAGGCGACCGACCAGGGCGTGGATCTCGGCGAGGGCGACCAGGGCGTCGTGGACTGCCGTCAGCCGCTCGAAGCGGGCGGTCCGCAGGTTCTGGTGACCGAGCAGCAGGTCGAGGGTGGTGGCCGCTCCCCAGGCGTGATTCGCCTCGGCGACCCTCAGGGTCTCTTCGGCCAGGGACACCGATTCCTCGGCTGCGGAGGCGGCCATGCGGGCCCGGTGGTAGTTCGCGACGGCGCGGGCCAGGTCGCGCTCGATCTCGCCGTGGCGCGTCTTTTCGCTCCACTCGTTCTGGCGCTGCTGCGAGCGAATCTCCTCGAGCTTGTGTCGGGTCTGGCGCCCGTCGAAGAGATTCCATTCGAGAAACACTCCCGCATTCCATGCGGCGAAATCGGTGTTGGCCAGCTCTTCGGTGAAGACCGTACTGATGCCCCACGAGCCACTGAACTTCAGGTCGGGTAGCAGTCCTGCCCGCCAGACCCGGTGCTCCTGGTCCAGCGCTGCTCGCTCGGTTCGCAGGGCTGCCAGGTCGGGGCGCCGATCGGTGGCTGCCAGCAGTCGCTCGAGAGACGGCAAGACGGGTAGTTCCGCGGTGGTCAGTTCCGTCCCCGAGGTCCTGACGGGTTCGAGGGCGCTGCGACCGAGGGCCTCGTTGAGACGGACCCGCGCCACGTCCACGTCGCCCCGGGCGGCGATTTCCCGTGGGCGCAGGGCGGCGAGGGCCGAGCGGGCCTGAAGCCAGGCCAGACGGGTTCCCGTGCCGATCTCGAGAAAGTCCCGAGCCTGCTCGACCTGCTTTTCTCGGGCGGCTCGCTCGGCGGCCAGCACGTCGAGGCGCGCCTCGGCCAGGGCCAGGTCGTAGAGGGCCGTGATCGCGGCCTGGGCGGTCTCGATTTCGGCGGCGTGGATCTCGAGCAGGATCTGCTCTTCCCGAGTCTCCGCGGCTCGCACCGCCGCGCCGATCCGTCCGAAGGCGTAGATCGTCTGCTCCAGGTTGAGACGGTAGTCGTAGAGTGTGACGGCGATCGGCTGAAGAAAGGACGGATCGAAGCCGGGCATCGTGCCACCGCTCTCCGCCAGGGACGAAAAATTGGGTGAGTTGAGCAGGCCGGGATCACGACTGCGTACGGTCGAGACACCCGCATCGACCTGGGGCAGGGCGCGGGAAAGGGCCTGGCCCCGCAGGGCGCGGAACTCCGTCAGTCGCTCCCTCTGGCCGCGCAGGCGTGGATGGTTCTCGAGCGCCAGGGCCACGACTCGAGGGCCATCGAGGGCCTGCGGCCGGGAGCCTTCCTCGGCCCCGTGACTCGGAGCGATCATCACCGCAGCGGCGATGAGCGGCAGACAGCAACGCAGCTTCATTGTGTGATCCCCGGGAAGTCCGGAACATAGCACGCTGTCTGGCGGGTGGCGACGATCCGACCGCCGAAGGCCCGTAAGCCGGGTTCAGTGGTCGTCAGCCGGTGAAAGCTCGGGAGCGAGCCGACATCGAAAGCAGGCGCGAGAATCGTTGTAGACTCGGTCGCGGAAGGTGGTGCTCGCGATGTCCCTTTCATCGGAAGAAGCGGCCCCGGAGGAAACGGCTCGACTCGCCAGCATGGAGGAGCTTCAGCCTCTCGATCGCCACAATCTGGCGCTGGCGCGTGCTGTCCATCCGTCGGGTTGGGTCAATCCCCGGCCTCGTGGTCGCTACAACTTGGTGGTGCTCGGAGGTGGGACCGCGGGACTGGTCTGCGCGGCGGCGGCGGCGGGTCTCGGCGCCCGAGTGGCCCTGGTCGAGCGGAGGCTGCTCGGCGGCGACTGCCTGAACGTCGGCTGTGTGCCTTCCAAGGCATTGATCCGCAGCGCGCGGGCTGTGGCTGCCGCTCGCGACGGTGCGCGCTTCGGCCTGCGCGCGACCCCGGTGCCGGAAGTGGATTTCTCCGCTGTGATGGAGCGCATGCGCCGGCTGCGAGCGCAAATCGCGCCCCACGATGCCGCCGAGCGCTTCCGCGAACTCGGCGTCGACGTGTTCTTCGGCACGGGCCGTTTCACCGGTCCGCGGCAGATAGGGGTGGGCGATGCTCGGCTGAACTTCGCGCGAGCCGTGATCGCCACTGGAGCCCGCGCCGCCGCACCCCCGATTCCGGGTCTCGATGCGGTCGGCTACCTGACCCACGAGACGATCTTCTCGCTGACCGAAGTGCCTCGGACACTGGGTGTGATCGGTGCAGGACCCATCGGTTGCGAGATGGCTCAGGTCTTTGCGCGCTTCGGCAGCAAGGTGGTGTTGATCGAGTCGGCCCACGGCGTGTTGCCCAGAGAAGACCGGCAGGCCGCGGGCATCGTGCAGGCCGCCCTCGAACGCGACGGCGTGGAGATCCACTGCTGCGGCAAACAGCTCGAGGTTCTCCCGGGCAGTCGCGGGCCGCGGCTGAGGCTGGTCAGCCATCAGAGTCGTCACGAGCTGGAGGTGGAGCGAATACTGGTCGCCGTGGGGCGGGCACCGAACGTGGAAGGCCTGGAACTCGACCAGGCGGGAATCGGATGGGGACCCGGTGGCGTGGAGGTCGATGACCGACTGCGTACTCGCAACCGGGCGGTCTACGCTGCGGGTGACGTCTGCTCGCGCTTCAAGTTCACCCACGCTGCCGATGCGATGGCGAGGATCGTGGTCCGCAACGCCTTGTTTGCCGGGCGGGAGAAAGTCAGCTCCCTGATCATTCCCTGGTGCACCTATACCTCTCCCGAGCTGGCTCAGGTGGGAGTCAACCAGGAGCAGGTGCGGGAATCGGGGCGGGAGGTGGCGACGATACGGGTCGAGATGGCCGATGTCGATCGTGCGGTTCTCGACGATGCGACGGAAGGTTTCGTCAAGATCCACTACCGTCGAGGCAGCGACCGCATCGTCGGGGCGACGATCGTTGCGGCTCGGGCCGGTGAGCTGATTTCCGGGATCAGCGTGGCGATGCATGCCGGTGCGGGGCTGTCCACGCTCTCGCGATCGATTCACCCCTATCCGACCCGAGGGGAGGTGTTGCGTCGGGCGGGCGACGGCTGGAATCGCACCCGCCTTTCCCCGCGCCTGAAGCGAGTCTTCGATGCATGGCTCAGGTGGCAGCGTCGCTGAAGCGTCACCCGGCCGGCGGTGGGCTGCTATGCTCGGGGGGGAGGAGCGCCATGGGCCCGTTTCGCTTGTCTTCGTCGATCGTCATCGTCTCGTCTCTTCTTTTCGCCGCCGGCTGCACCGGTCCTGAGAGGGCCACGAAGACAGACGGTGGGGGACCGCCCCTGTCCACCTTGAGCGCGGTGGAACTCGCCGCGATGATGGAGCGCGGCGAGACCACCTCGGAGCAGATCGTCCGGGCCTGTCTGCGAGAGATCGAAGCCCGCGATGGGGAACTCCATGCGGTCATTGCGGTCGATCCGGGTGCGGTCGAACAGGCGCGGGCACTCGATGCCGAGCGGGACGAAGGTCGCGTGCGCGGGCCGTTGCACGGCATTCCCGTTCTGCTCAAGGACAACATCGAAAGCGCCGGTCCCCTGCCGACCACTGCGGGCTCGCTGGTGCTCGCGAAGAATGTCACCGATCGGGACGCTCCTCTCGTCGCGAGCCTCAGACAGGCGGGGCTGGTGATCCTGGGCAAGACCAATCTCAGTCAGTGGGCCAACTTTCGCTCCGAGCGTTCGTCGAGTGGATGGAGCGCGGTGGGTG
>JALTMS010000575.1 GCA_027001345.1 Acidobacteriota bacterium
GAGCTTCGACGTGGTGGTGCAGTTTCTCGAGCAGGCCGCCGCCGACCCGGACGTCATCGCCATCCGCCAGACGCTCTACCGCACTTCCGCCAACTCGCCCATCGTCGCCGCGCTGGCCCGCGCGGCAGGTTTCGCCCTCATCGCCACCTCGGCCAATCCGGCGGGGCGACCACCCCACACCCGGGCGCGGGCCGCTGTCGAGGCCCTCGGGGATGTCGGATCGGTCGCCTTGCTCGACGGCGGTACGACCCCCGGGGGTGCGCCCTCCACGCTGGTCGATCCTCGCCGGGATCCCCCGCTCCTGCTGCGCATCGGCGCGCTGGATCCGGCGCGCCTCGGCCTGGCGCCACCGGACGGGGAGTCCCATCCGGGTTAGGCTTTGGGCGACCCCGCCACCGCTGGCGAAAGGGGCGATGCGCCGGCCGCCGGCCGGTTGTCGGGAGGCATGCTCGATGGACGACAGGTTCCGATCTTGGCGCGGACGACTGCTTGCCGCGCTCTGCGCGCTTGCGCTGCTGACCGTTTCCACCGTCTGGGCGGAGCCCGAAGTGATGGTGCTCGGCTTCGATGGCGCCGACCCCGCCCTGGTCCAGCGCTACATGGACGAGGGCCTGCTGCCCAATCTCCAGGCGTTGAGCCATGAGGGTCACTTCACACCGCTGATGCCGACCAATCCGCCCCAGACTCCCGTCTCCTGGGCCGCGTTCTCCACCGGCCTGAACCCCGGCCGGACCCAGATCTTCGATTTCCTCTACAAGAAAAAGAACAGCTACATGCCGGATTTCGCGCTGGCCACCGCCGGCAAGCGCACCTTTCTCTTCGGTGAGCGCAACGGGCAGGTGATCGCTGCGGCGGCCGGGCTGCTTCTGGCACTGCTGCTGGTACTGCTGCTGAAGATGCTGCGGCGGGGTTGGCTGACGAGCCTGGGTCTGGCACTGGTCGGCGGTGGCGCCGCGACGTTGTTGCTGGCGGCTCCTGTGGCGGCGCTGCTGCCTGTGGAGGTGCCCACCGCCACCAACAACCGGCAGGGGACGCCGTTTTGGACTCTGGCGGCGGAAGCGGGCAAGAAGGTGGGTGTGCTGCGGGTGCCGGTGACCTTTCCTGCCGAGGAACTGCCCGCCGGTTCGACCATGCTTTCCGGGCTGGGGGTGCCCGACATGCGCCGGCGGGTGGGATCCCCGACACTCTTCACCTCCGACCGGACCTTCCGCAAACGGCAGAACCAGTTCAGCCTGGAGTTCAAGGAACTGCCTGCCAGGCGCGGCGTGATGGAGACCAGCCTGATCGGGCCGTTCAACTATCCGTTTCATGTCTTCGTTCTCGAGCGCGCCCGTGAGCAGTGGAAAGCCCAGGGCCTGAGCGCCGCCGAGCGGAAGGAGCGGGAAAAGGCGCTGACCGAACAACTGCTGGAGAACGGACAGCCGAGGGAGTTCACCCTGCCGCTGCACCTGGAGGTGGACGACCGCTCGTTGCGCTGGGAAATCAGCGGCCAGCGGGGAGAGTTGCATGTCGGCGAGTGGTCCGACTGGGTGGTTCTCGACTTTCCGGTCAACTGGGTGATCGATCGCCTCCAACCCCTGCGGGGCATGGGTCGATTCAAGCTCGTTGCCCTCGAGCCCGAGCTGCAGCTCTATTTCTCGCCGGTCAACTTCCACCCTTCCTGTCATCCGGTGAACTACTCCTGGCCGCCGGATTGGGCGGAAAAGATGTCGCGCAAGATCGGCCTGTTCAAGACCCAGGGCTGGGCAATCGACACCTGGTCGCCGCCTTCCGGTGTCGGCGGGATCGACCTCTTCATCGAGGACATGAACTTCACCGTCGATGGCTACGAGCGCATGATGGACGTGGCATTGGCCGAGGACGACCTCGACGTTTATGTCCAGATCTTCTACTTCACCGACCGTGCGGGGCACATGTTCTGGCAGCAACTCGATCCCGAGCACCCGCTCTATGACCCCGCGCTGGCCGAGCGCTACGAGCAGGAGATGCGTGAGGTCTATCAGCGGATGGATCGCCTGGTGGGCAAGGCGCGGCGGGCCGCGGGTCCGGAGACTCTCTTCCTGGTGCTCTCCGACCACGGCTTCTCGTCCTTTCGCCGCCAGATCAACATCAATACCTGGCTCTATCAGCATGGCTACCTGGCCCTCTCCGGTCAGGTGGGCACGCGGAATCTCGAGCAGCTCTTCGACAAGCACGTGACCAACGTCAACGTGCTTTCCGGTATCGACTGGTCGCGGACTCGGGCCTGGGCCATGGGCCTGGGGTCGATCTACGTCAACGTGGTCGGTCGCGAACCGCAGGGTATCGTGATGCCCGGCGAGGAGTACGAGCAGGTGGTGGCGGAGATCAAGCAGGGGCTCGAAAGCGCGGTGGACGAGGCGACGGGTCTGCATCCGGTTGCGCGGGTCTACACCCGAGACGAGATGTACGAGGGCTACGATCCGGAGCGGATGGCCGACCTGCGGATGGCCAATATTCTCGGTTATCGTGTTTCCTGGCAGGATGCTCTCGGTGGTCTTTCGACGAAGGTTTTCGAGGACAATCGGCGGGTCTGGAGCGGGGATCACTGCTCGCTCGATCCCGCGGAAGTGCGTGGCATCCTCTTCGTCAACCGGCCGCTGAAGGTCGATGATCCAGCGATCATGGACATCGCTCCCTCCATTCTGGCAACCTTGGGCCTCGAGCCCGATGCTCGGCTCGATGGGAGGGTGATCTGGTAGTTTTCCCGCGTATCTCGAGGTGCCTGATCGTCGCCGGTGTGCTGGCCGGGCCGGCGGTGTTCGGTGTCCCCGACACCCCGGCTCCCCGGCGCTTGGCCCGA
>JALTMS010000576.1 GCA_027001345.1 Acidobacteriota bacterium
GGGAGGGGAATCTCACCGAAGGCGTGACCATCGAGGGGGGAGGGACCGTGCGGATCCACCTCGGCGTGCCGATTCCGCGGGACTTTCCCTTCCTCGAGAATCATACGGCCGACATCCGCATCCTGGCGCTGGCCTGGGAACTGGCTCGGACACAACCGCCGGCGATCTTCGTCACCAAGGACACCAACCTGCGGATCAAGGCCGACGCGGTGGGTGTGATGTCGGAAGACTACCGGGAGAGTCACGGCGAGGTCGAACTCGACGAACACTCCTACATCGAGATGGTCGTACCCCGAGAGTTGCTCGACCGCCTGTTCAGCGACGAGGGGGGCGTCGATGCGGGGGAACTGGAAGGTGGCGATCCCGGTCCGAATGCCTGCCTGCTGCTGCGTGACGTGGAGAACCTCCAGCACACCGCTCTGGCCCGTCGCCGGCCCACCGAGCCACGACTGAAGGCGCTGCAGTTGCCTCGGGCGGTATCGGGGATCACGCCGCGCAACGTCGAGCAGAAGTTCGCGATGGACATGTTGCTCGACCCCGACCTGCCGCTGGTCACCCTGGTGGGCAAGGCGGGGACCGGCAAGACCCTGCTGGCCCTCGCGTCGGGTCTGGCGATGACCCTCGATCGGAAGAGCTACCGGCGCCTGCTGGTGGCCCGCCCGATCTATCCCATGGGTCGCGACCTGGGGTACCTTCCCGGCGATCTGGACGAAAAGCTCCGGCCCTGGATGCAGCCGATCTTCGACAATCTGGAATACCTACTCAGCGGCTCGGCCGAGCAGGAAATGATCGGCCGCGGATCCCATCCGATCGACCTACTGCTCGACCAGGGCCTGCTCGAGATCGAGGCCCTGACCTACATCCGCGGTCGCTCCCTGCCCGGTCAGTTCATGATCGTCGACGAGGCGCAGAATCTCACTCCCCACGAGGTCAAGACGGTCATCACGCGGGCCGGCGAGAACACCAAGATCGTCCTGACCGGCGATCCGGACCAGATCGACAACCCCTACGTGGATGCCGCCTCCAACGGCCTGAGCTACACCACCCAGCGGCTGAAGGGAGAAGCGATGGCGGGTACGGTGACCCTCACGCGGGGTGAGCGTTCGCCTCTCGCCGAGATGGCCGCCGACCGGCTCTGAATCGGGTCTTCGGGCGAAGGGCTCGGGCGGGAAGGGAGCGGGTGCCGCCGGGAGGACAGCGGGTCGGCGCGGGGGCCGGCGGCGGGATGCCCTCGATGGGAATGCGGGGCCAGTCCATGCCAGATCCAGGAGCCGGACGGAGACCAGCGAGACGTCCGCGCACGAGTGCGGACGCAGGTCGCCGTCTGTCCGTATCCGGGTATCCCTCCCGGTCATTCGGAGACCCTCCGCGCAGCCACCTTCTTCGCTCCACGGTGAAAGCGATCAGAGGCAGCGGGGCGTGTTGGTCGAGCGATCCGGCCCGCCCGAGCCTTGACGCTCGGGCGGGCGAATGTTAGCTTCCCCTACTTCCGGGACCCCGGACCCGACCCCAACGGCACCGCCGGAACGACGGACCGTGAAATCCTATGAGAAAACGCGAACTGGACCGCTATCGCAAGCTGCTCGAACAACGACGAGCGGAAGTCGTCGACAAGGCTGCCCGCATCGCCGGCGAAGGCCGCGACACGGTCATTCAGGGCGGCGAGGATTACGTCGACGATGCGGTGACGAACTACACCCGTGAGTTCCTCCTCTCGCTTTCCTCCCTCGAGCAGAAACGACTGAGCATGATCGATGATGCCCTCGGGCGGATCGAGGACGGGACCTACGGCGAGTGCGAGATGTGCGGTGAGAAGATCGGCCCGGCTCGCCTCAACGCCGTGCCGTGGACCGAATACTGCATCCGCTGCCAGGAGAAAATCGAGCAGGAAGGCTCTGTCGAGGGCGGTGCCCCGGCTCCGGGTCCGCGCCGGTAGGCGGGATGGCGGATGACGCTCCGAGGTGAGATATCGCAGGCGGCGGCCGGAAGCTCCCCGCGGATGCCTCGGCGGCCGGCGCGCGCCTCGACGGCTCGCTGCGGGTCGGAGGACTCGCCGGCGAGCTGTGGGATCCGCGGGCCTCGCGTGGCGATTCGCTGCGGCCTCTGGACCGAAACACTGATCGACAGCCCAAGGTAGGACGGCGGACCGTGGAACCGGGAGCCTTCGTGGTGGTCAACGGACGGGGGGCCCGGAGGGCACGGCGGGGTCACCCGTGGGTCTTCGCCGACGACGTGGTCGAGGCCGAAGCCATCGCCGGGGCCATCGTCGATGTTCGTGATCGCGCCGGTGCCGTGCTCGCCCGGGCGGTCTACTCCCCCCACTCCCGCATCGCCCTGCGCCGGGTGGCTCCCGCCGGCACGCAGACCGACGCGGCCTTCTGGCGCGCCCGGGCGGAGGCCGCGCTGGCCCGGCGCCGGTGGATCGGACTCGGCCCCTGCCGGCGGCTGATCCACGCCGATGCCGATGGATTTCCCGGACTGAACGTCGATCGATATGGTGAGGGTTTGGTCTACCAGGCCACTACGGTGTGGGCCGATCGACAGGCGCCGGAGATCGTCTCCCATCTTGCCCACCGCCTCGGCTGCCGCTGGATCCTGGCCCGCAACGATGTGGAGGTGCGCCGGCGCGAGGGCCTGGAAACCGGCATCACCGAGGTCGAGGGCAGCGTTCCGGAAGAGATCGTCGTCGACGAGGGGGGGCAGACCCGGATCGTCTCTCCCTGGCTGGGGCACAAGACCGGCCTCTACCTCGATCAGCAGGACAATCACCGCGCGGCGCCGGGCTGGATCGGTGGGCGGGTGCTCGACCTGTTCTGCGGTG
>JALTMS010000577.1 GCA_027001345.1 Acidobacteriota bacterium
CCGAGTGCCTCCAGGAGAGGAGGTTGTCCATGAACTGATCGACAGCCGCAGGGCGCGGTCGAGGCGGGTGAGCGCGAGCCGTCGGAACCCTTCTTCGACGACGGAGGTGTCGAGCGCCACGACTGGATGAAACTCGCCGTCCTCGTCAAAGCAGCCTTCGGCGAGCACGGCGTGGATGCGCGGATGCGCGGATGGAAGCTGGCGAGCGATCCGAAGGTCTGGATCGAGAGCACGGCGGCCGGACCACGGGCCGCAGCGGGCCCCATCGCGGCTCGTAGCGCTCGTCATGGACCGCGAGGTATCCCTCGAAGCCAAACCGCCCACCGGAGCGATCCTCAGCCCGGGATGGCCATCAGCGCTTGGGCTGTAACGCCGCATCGGCGGTCGGCCGGGCCCTTGCCGGGCCTCTGGCGCGCACTCGGCCAGGTACACCTCGAGCGTTCACCGCTACGTGCGGGCCGGCCGGCAGCCATCTGCCACGTTTCGCCTGGAAGATTCATGCACGACCGGATCTGATGAGCCGACGCGCCTGTACACCTTCCTTTCTTTCGTAATGCCTCGCGATTTCCTTCGACTTTCCCGGAGAAGAGAGTCCTTCGAGCCGTCACCAGCGGCCAAAGAGAAGCCGGGCTGAACCCGGGCAACGAGTGCCCGAGCGGCCCGGAGAGGGAGTAGAAGCCATGAACCGTTCGAAGCTCACCACGATCCTCATCCTCGGCCTCGCGTTCGGCGGGTTCGCCGCACTCGGTGCGACCCCTCCGGAGGCTGTCAACTACCAGGGCGTGCTGCGGGACGCTGCCGACAAGCCCCTCGACGGGGACTACGAGATGGAGTTTCGTTTCTGGAACCGAAAGGTCGGGGGAGACGAGATTCTCATCGATCAGCACCTGGCGGCCAACGGACAGGCGGTGACGGCCAGCGGAGGGCTGTTTTCGGTGGAGCTGGGCACGGGTCAGGTGCTCGATGGCTCCGGCCCAGGGACCTACACCTCCCTCTCGCAGGTGTTCGCGGACTACGGTAACGTGTGGCTCGAGGTGCAGGTGGGCACCGAGACCCTCTCCCCGAGGATCCGCATCGTCTCGGCGGCCTACTCCCTCAACGCGGGCCGGCTGGCGGGCCGCCCGGCGGGAGAGTTTCTCGACACGTCGGCCACGGCGCAGACCAAGTCGGGCGAGCTGGTGGTGAACGCGGCCGGCCAGGGAACCTACGGCGTCGAACTGTACGGCGACACCGCGGGCGCCTACATCAAGGACGCCGACGGCAGCGGCTACGCGATCGTCGGCGACGGAGACCGGGGCATCAACGCCTACGGGACCAATGCGGGCGGCTACTTCGAGGATACGGATGAATCCGGGTACGCGCTGGTCGGCCGGGGACACATTGGGATCTATGCAGCCGGCAACGAGAAGGGCGCCTGGTTCGACAACCGCCTGACCCCCTCGTTTGCACGCCTGGCCGATGGCGATTACGGAGTCCTCGCTGAGGGCGCGTTCGTTGGTGCGTACTTCAGGGACATCGACAACAGTGGTCGGGTTCTTGCCGGTTACGGCGATCGCGGGATCGAGGCGTCCGGCAACGAGATGGGCGGCTATTTCGAGGATATTGACGAATCTGCATACGCGAAAGTGGCGGAAGGCGATACTGGTGTCAGCGGCTACGGGAACTTCGTAGGCGGGTATTTCAAGGATCTCGACGATGGATCCCACGCGTACCTCGGCTATGGTGGCAGGGGCATCTTGGCCATGGGTTACTTCGAGGGCGGTTATTTCGCGGACGGAGACGACTCCGGGAGAGCCTATCTTGCTACCGGTGACTACGGCCTCAAAGCCTTCGGAAACGAGATGGGGGGGTACTTCAAGGACAATAACCAAACGGGGAATGCGCGCGTAGGCTACGGCGACTCCGGCATCAAGGCCTACGGCAATCTCATGGGTGGCTATTTCGAAGACACCGACCAGTCCGGGTATGCCTTCGTCGGCCATCAGGACTACGGCATTCTCGGCCGGGGCAACGTTGCGGGGGGGTCTTTCCGCGATCTCGACAGCGGAACCTACATGGACGCTGCCAGGGGGGGCTCGACCACCTCCGGCAACGGTGCGAAGAACTTCGTCCAGAACCACCCCTTCGACCCCTCCCGCAAGATCGTCTACACGTCCCTCGAGGGGAACGAGGCCGGGACCTATACCCGGGGCAGCGGCCGGCTGAGCAATGGTGTGGCGGTGATCCCCCTCGACGAGACCTTCGGCTGGGTGACCAACCCGGACATCGGCCTGACCGCCCACGTAACGGCTCGCGGCACCCTCGAAGCGCTGGCGGTCGAGTCGGTGAGCACGTCGGAATTGACCGTCATCGGCGAGCCCGGATCGGACGCCCCCTTCGACTACGTGGTCTACGGCCTGCGGATCGGCTTCGAGGAGATCCCGGTGGTCCAACCCAGGGGTGAAGGGGAAAACGCACCCATTCCGTCGATGGCGGCCCACCGGGCGCTGCTCGCCGAGCAGCCGGAGCTGAAGGCGACGACGCCTCTCGAGCGGTTCCGCGAGATGGCCGCCCAGGTTCAGGGGGTCGATGCGTCGGCTCTCGACCTCTCCCGCGCCCAGGCTCTCGTCGCGGCGATCCACGAGTTCGACCCGGCGGTCGATGGGATCGAGCCGCCCGAGCTGGCGCCGCGCCTCGAGGACGCGGAACTGCCGCCCGCCCCGCAGAGCACCTCGCCCGACTCAGAGGCCGCTGGAGGCGATGACCCGACAGCGGGCGGGCCTGACGCGGCGCTGCAACTTGCCGCCGGCAGCGCCGCCCTTCCCGCCGAGCGCGGAGA
>JALTMS010000578.1 GCA_027001345.1 Acidobacteriota bacterium
GATGTCCACCACCACCGCCCCACCGACCATCACCGGCAGGGCCAGCCCGGCGAGAGCCACCACCGGCTGGGCGGATTCCCGCAAGGCCCGGCGCAGCAGCACGCTCCGGGGAAGACCCAGGGCGCGTCCGGTGAGGGCCGCCGCGCTGCTCAGGCTTTGACCCAATTGGCTGGCATGGTGCCGGGCCACCGCGGCGGCAGACGGCACGCCGATCACCAGTGCCGGCAGCAGCAGGTGCCGCAGCAGATCGAGCAGGTCGAGGTTCGTGGCACCGGCTCGGCGCATGTGGGAAGCCGGCAGCCAGCCCAGTTTCCAGGAGAACAGCCAGATCGCCAGGAGACCGAGCCAGAACGGTGGCAGAGCGTCGAGGGCCGGTAGCAGACGCGCGACCACCACCCCGCTCACTCCCCGGGGGTGGATCGCGGCCCGGGTGCCGAGCAGCAGGCCCAGGGCGAAGGCAATGGTCAGGGCCGACCCCGTCAAGATCAGCGTCGGCCCCAGGGCGGCGAGCAGGACCTCGAGTACCGGCCGGTGGCGCGAGAGGGAAATGCCGAACTCGCCCCGCAGGGCGTGACCGACGAAGGTGAGGAAGCGTTCGACCGGCGGGCGGTCCAGGCCATAGACCTCTTCGAGCCGCTGGTGGTCGGCGAGGGTCAGCGAGGGGTCGTCACCCCGGGGGAGCGGATCGCCGGGCAGCGATTCGAGCAGTGCGAAGGCCGCGGCAACGATCAGCAGCAGGGTCAGCGCGGCCTGAGCCCCCCGGCCCGCGATCCACCGGAGCACCGCTTCAGGGCTCCCACCGCCAGCGCTCCACTCCCGCCAGGGGGGCGCCGGGGCGGATACTCTGCTCGGGGCCCTGCCAGCCGGAGCGCACGGCGGTGGCTTCGACCGGTGCGTAGAGCATCGTGTAGGGCAGTTCCCGGTGGAAGATGCCTTCCCACTCGCGCCACAGGGCCACCCGTTTCCCGTCGTCGATCTCGTCCCTCGCCGTGTCGGCCAGGGAATCGGCCCGGGGATCGCTCCAGCAGCCGAAGTTGGCCCCGCCGCTGGCGCAGGCCGAGGCGTGGAGCATCTCGCTCATATCCACCCGCAGGGAGGTGCGCCAGCCGCCGATCCAGGCGTCGATGCGGTGGGCACCGAGGGCGGGGTAGAAGGCGGCGTTTTCCACCGGGTCGAGTTCGGCGCGGGCGCCGACGGCGGCCAGTTGCCGGGCGACCATTTCCGCCACCCGGCGCCGCTCGGCGCGCCCCGCCTGCACCGTCAGGCGGAAGGCCAGGGGCTTGCCGTCCCGCTCCACCACGCCGTCGCCGTCGCTGTCGCTGAAGCCCGCGGCGGCCAGCAGTTGGCGAGCGCCCGCGGGATCGAAGGGCCAGGGCTCGATGGCCGGGTCGTGCTCCGCCAGAGGCGGGAGCATCGGGCTGGGGGGGACCGAGCCCTCGCCATCGAGCAGGGTGTCGATCAGCGTCCGGCGATCGATGGCCAGGGTCAGCGCCCGCCGCACCCGGGCGTCGCCGAAGAGAGGATGGGGATGCATGCGCGCGAGCCGGGCCATCTCCTCGGCACTGTCCAGACAGTCGTCGTCCCCTCGACGGCGGCATCCCTCCTCCTTGCGCTCGCGCCAGGTGGCGTAGGCCCCGGGATCGATGGTGTTCCAGCCCAGGTAGGTGTAGCGGTGACCGGGCCGGCGGACGATGTGCACGTTGGGATCACTCTCGAGGCGCGGAAGCTGGTCGGGGGCCACCGCCTCGATCAGATCCAGGTCACCGGAGAGCAACTGAGTGGTACGTGACGAGGCGTCGGGCACGATGCGCAGGATGATCTGCTCGATCGCACCAGCATCGGCGGGGGTGCGGCGGCCGAGGACGATCTCCTGGCCGGCCGCGACGCTCTCGATGCGGAAGGGTCCACCGGCCACCATCGCTCGGGCCCAGTCGGTCTTGCGCCACTGGTCGAAGGGAATCGACTCCAGGCTGCGGGAAAGCAGGTGCAGGTCGTTGATGTCCATCACCTGTCCCGGATAGCCCCGGTCGAAGTGATAGACCGCCGTCAGCGGGTCGGGGCATTCGAGGTCCTCGATGTGGCGCTTGATCGAAGCGCCCCGCCAGGCTACCTCCGCGCTGGTCTGAGCCCGGAGAGTGAACTGCAAGTCCTGGCAGACGATCGGCTGCCCGTCATCCCAGCTCCGTCCCGCCTCGAGGTACACGTTGACCCGCCGGCCCTGGTCGGTGATTTCCCAGCTCCTGGCCAGGGCGGGCACCAGGCCCCCCGGATGTCCGTCGAAGGGCAGTTCCTCTCGGGCCAGGCGGGGCAGTACCAGGTCGGCGACCAGCAGCGAGGCGGCCGAGCGTGCGAGGTAGACGTTGAAGGAGTCCGGCTCGCTGCTCAGCCCCACCACCAGTCGCACCGGTCCCCCGGACTCCGCACCGCCTCCACCACCGCAGCCGAGGGCGACGAGGCCGCAGCCGAGGACCCATGGGGCGGCGGCTTTCCAGATCCAGCTCTTGCTCAACTCTCCTCCTCGCCCGCCGTCGGGCGGGGCAGCACCACTGTGAAACGTGAGCCCCGGCCCGGGGTCGAGTCCACCTCGATGGTGCCTCCGTGGGCTTCCACCGCCTGCCGGGCGATGGGCAGCCCCAGGCCGCTGCCTGTCTCTCGGGTGGTGACATCGGGCTCGAAAAGGCGGCTCAAGGTCCCGGGTTCGATGCCCGGTCCGTCGTCCTCCACGCTGATCCAGATCGCCGGCGTCGGATCGTCGCGCACGCCCCAGCCGACCCGCACGTCGCCGCCGGTCTCCGCCGCCGCCGCCCGGGCGTTGTCC
>JALTMS010000579.1 GCA_027001345.1 Acidobacteriota bacterium
CTGATCCTGGGCGACGAGATTTCGCGCCGCGACAGCCAGAATCAGCAGCGTCGCACGCGCCAGGCCAACCTCGATCCGGAGATGCAATTCGAGCGCTGGGACGAAAGTGCGGCGGTGACGTACGACCGGACCCTGCTCAACGAGCTGATCTGACAAGCGCCCTGCCCCATCGGCGCGATCCGCCCGGCCGACCGGCGGCTGGCCGCAACACTCTGGGAGCGCGGCGTCAGTCTCGAGGTGATCGAAACCGCGTTTCTACTGGCCACGACCCGCCGCGACAGGCGGCCCGAGGACCAGCCGCCCCTGCCGCCGGTCCGCTCCCTGCACTACTTCCTGCCCATCATCGACGAAGTGAGCGCAATGCCGGACCCGGCTGTCTACGCACGACACCTGTCCGCGACCCGCGACCCTCGATCCGAGGCCGAAGCGCCCGCTGACAGGGGCGGCGGGCCCGACCGCGACCCGAGCGGCCAATGAACGCCGTGGTGGCCAGCGGCGCGCCTGATTGGCACCGCGGCACGCCTCCGGCGTGGATGATGTTGCTCTTTCCAGTGCCAACCTGAAAGGAGGACTCGACACCCAGCATCGATTCGAGGCAAACTGAACACGCTCGCGCGAGACGAAGGACCCGGGGGGGGAATGCTTCTGAAAAACGGGGGTCCCAAGGTCGTGAAAACCGCACACCGTGCGGGCCATCGAGCAGCCATTTGCAACTCTTCACCGCTGAAGCTCAGGATCTGTCTCCGATTTCTCGTAGGCTTCGACACGGAGCATGACTGCTGCTGCTGCTCGCCCTCTCTGGGTAATGACGAGCGGCTGCCCTGAATCTCTAACCTGTTGCAGGACAGAAGCAGCGTCCTGTCGCAAATCCGTGATTGGCACAATCGGTGGAACCTTCGACATGCCGCGCCTCCCGTAGCACTCTTGGCAGTACGTCCAAATGCACCTCGATACAGCCGCTACAACATCCTGGCTCAACGGCCAACGGGGAATCTGCACGACCCGGGCTGATCCGGAAGATGCGGCGCCCCGCGGTCCGTGGCGCGCTCTCGAGGCGTGCCCGGGGAGTTGACGGCGGCGGTCGGAGTCGCCATTCTGCTGCGGCCATCGGCCGGTGACGGCGGGTCGTCGAGGCCCGCCGAATTCGTCCGGCGTTCTTTCGGTGGCCTGGAGGCAAGAATGGAAAACATCGGAGAGTTGAAGGCGGTCCTGATGCCGCTGCTGATGACCTATGGCCTGCGGGTCATCGGTGTGGTCGCTCTGCTGATCGTGGGGTGGATCGCCGCTGGCTGGGCCGGCCGCCTGGTCAGCCGCGGCATGGCCCGGGCCGAGGTCGATGTCACCTTGACGCGCTTTGCCGGCAAGCTGATGCGCTGGCTGGTGCTGTTGCTGGTTCTGCTCGCGGCCCTGGGCCTGTTCGGGGTGGAGACAACCAGCTTCGCCGCCGTGCTGGCCGCAGCGGGCTTCGCCGTTGGTATGGCCTTGCAGGGAACGCTGGGCAATTTCGCCAGTGGGATCATGCTGCTGATCTTTCGGCCATTCAAGGTCGGTGACGTGGTTTCGGTTTCCGGCGTGACGGGATCGGTTCACGAGATCGGCATCTTCACCGTCAGCCTCGACACTCCCGACAACCGCCGGATGATCCTGCCCAACGGCGCGGTCTTCGGCGCCACGATCGAGAACGTCACCTTCCACGACACGCGGCGGGTGGACGTGGCGGTCGGCGTGGACTACGGCGCCGAGATCGATCGCACGCGGGCCGTGCTGTTGGCGGCGGCAGAGAAGGTGCAGGGTGTCGATCGCGATCGGCCGATCCAGGCCGTGCTGACCGGTCTCGGGGCCAGCTCGGTGGACTGGTCGGTACGGGTCTGGTGTCAGACTTCCGAGTACTGGGCGGTCAAGGATGCCCTGGTGCGGGCGGTGAAGATGGCCCTCGACGAGGCGTCGATCGGTATTCCCTTCCCACAGCTCGACGTGCACCTGGATTCTCCGGCTCAGGGCTGAGCCGGATGATGCACGAGCGCTTCGGCTGAGGGTCAATCAGCGCCGGGCTCGCCGGTGTCTGCTTCGAGCGCATCGAGCTGGGCGCGGAGTCTGTCTTCCGCGCTCAGCCCGTCGGCGAAGCGCCACAGCGCTCCCTTCCACGAACCGTAGAGCGGGTTGGGCATCACGAACCACCGGCGACCCCAGAGTTCGGCATGGCGGACCACCAGCTCGTGGCGTTGCTGCCGGTCGACGCCGGTGTCGGCCACGCCGGGCAGAAAGTCTCCCAGGTCGTCGCCGATCAGCATCAGGATGCGATGGGTCCGGGCGACCTGGGCCCGCCGGCTGGCCTTGTCGCGTCCCCACTCGGGCTTCTCCTCCCGCATCAGCAGGCCATCGGGATCATCGAGCACGGCAATGCCCAGACGCTCGAGGTTGCGGCGGGTGGCCGCCTCCTGCCGGGCCTGGCGGTTGGTGACGAAAAAGGCTGCCACGCCCCGCTCCCGGCAGGCGGCGAGAAAGTCGAGGGCTCCCGGCAAGGGCTCGGCGCGCGCTGCCTCGACCCAACGATTCCACAGCGCGCGTTCGAAGGGAGCGCCGCTCTTCACCAGCGCGGCTTCGAAGGGGGTGTTGTCGAGCACCGTCTCGTCCACGTCGAGCACCACTGCCGGGGGCCGGGGATCGTCGCCGCCCGGCTCGCTCGACACTTGCTCGAGGGCGGCGGTGGCCGAGGCGTAGACGCCGCGCACCAGAGCTTCCCGCTCAGCCGCGAGCTGGGTCCAGCTCACCGCGTCCAGCATGGGGTGAGCCCGTGGCGCGGAAGGTGGCGCGGGA
>JALTMS010000580.1 GCA_027001345.1 Acidobacteriota bacterium
CCCAGGCCCTCGAACGAGCCCTGCGCCAGCTCCGTGGGATGAACCCCTCCCGAGTGATCCTGGTCTTCGGCTGCGGCGGCGACAGGGATCGGGACAAGCGCCCGTTGATGGGCCGCATCGCCGCCGAGCTGGCCGACCTGGTGATTCTCACCGACGACAATCCGCGCCAGGAAAACCCCGAGCAAATCGCCCGGGAAACCGCCGTCGGGCTGCGAGAGGGTCACGCCGAATGGCAGCGCATCGCCAGCCGCGCCGAGGCGATCGCTCACGCCGTGGCCCAGGCGCAGCCCGGTCAGGCCCTGCTCGTGGCGGGCAAGGGGCACGAGACCTGGCAGGAGATCGGCCATCGCCGGGAGCCTTTCGATGACCGGGAGGTGCTCGCCGAGGCCCTGCGTACCGTGGGAGCGCGTTCGTGATCTCTCGCACCGCGGCGGAGATCGCCGCGGCCGTCGGTGGCCGCGTGCTGACCGGCGCCGAAGGGCGCCGGGCGACACGGGTGTGCATCGACTCACGCCGGGCCCGGCCCGGTGATGTCTTCTTTGCCATCGTCGGACCGAGGCACGACGGACATCGCTTCGTCAGACAGGCCGCCGCGGCAGGAGCCACAGTGGCCGTGGTCAGCCAGCCACTGAGCGGACCTTCCGCGATGACTCTGGTGCTCTGTCGGGAAACCACCGCGGCCCTCGGCCGCCTGGCCGCCGACGAACGCCGAAGGCGCGATCTGAAAGTGGTGGCGATTTCCGGTTCAGCGGGCAAGACCACCACCCGCCGGCTGGCGGCCGCCGCACTGGGCAGCACCTGGCCCACCGATGCCTCTCCGGGCAACCTGAACAACCAGTGGGGCCTGCCGCTCTCGCTGCTCGGACTGGCCGAGCCAGCCCGGGTGGCGGTGGTGGAGATCGGCATCAACCACCCCGGCGAGATGCTGCCCCTCGCCCGCATCGCCGCTCCCGACGTGGCAGTGATCACCAACGTGGGCCCGGCCCACATCGGCCACTTCGGCACGCTCGCGGCCATCGCCCGGGAAAAGCTCGAGCTGCTCGGCGGACTCGGCCCGGCGGGCACCGCAGTCTTGCCGGCGGAATCCCGGGAATGGATCGAATCGGCCCGGGCAGGCGGGCATCGGGTGCTGAGCTTCGGCACCAGCGAAGACGCCGATCTGCGGGCAGAGAACGTGCAACTCCTGCCCCTGACCGGCGTGCGCTTCACCGTCGAGAACGTGGACATCGAGCTTCGGCTCTGGGGCCGGCACGCGGTGCTCAATGCGGTGGCGGCGCTGGCCGCCGCCAGGGCCCTCGGGGCGCCGCTGAGGGATGCCGCGGTCGCCATGGCCGGCGTCGAGGCCGAGGCCGGTCGGGGCCGGGTGCTCGAACTCCCCGGCGGCATCCGCATCGTCGACGAGAGCTACAACGCCAACCCCACCGCCACCATCGCCGTGCTCGGGGAGCTGGCCCGGGCCCCGCGGCGCGGACGGCTGGTCGCAGTGCTCGGCGAGATGTTCGAACTCGGCCGACACAGCGCCGAGGCCCACCGGCAAGTGGGCCGTGCGGCGGGACAGGCCGGAGTGGATCTGCTGATCGCGGTGGGGCAGCGGGCTGCAACTCTCGCCGACGCCGGACGGGCCGCCGGCATCCCCCGAACCGAAATCTGCGCCGATGCCGCGGAGGCCGCCGAGCGGCTGGCAGGAGCCATCGAATCCAACGATCTGGTGCTGATCAAGGGCTCGCGGGGAGTGCACCTCGAAACCGTCGTCGAGGCCGTCGGCGCCCTTCCCGGAGGAACTCCGTCGTGAGCGCGCCGGGTATCGAGCCACGCCCGCGGGAGACTTTCCTGGTCCTCGGACTCGGGCGCACCGGTGTGGCCGCCTGCACTCACCTGCTGGCTGCCGGTCACCGGGTCTGGGCCACCGACCGCAAGCCGCGGAGAGCGTTGCCGGACGCCGCCCGGGCCCTCGAGGCCCAGGGGCTGGGCTGGATCGAGTGGCAAGAAGTCACCGATCGTGTCACCGACTTCGATCACCTGGTCCCTTCCCCGGGGATTGCCCTCGACAGCCCTCCTCTGGCCCGCGCCCTGGAGGCCGGCATCCAGATCCACTCCGAAATCGACCTCGCCCCGGCAGCCATCGCCCACCGCTCGGTGGCCATCACGGGCAGCAACGGCAAATCCACGGTCACCGCCCTGGTCGCGGCGATGCTCGGACAGGACGAGGGGCGGCAGGCGGTGGCCTGTGGCAACTTCGGCACGCCCCTGGTGGAAGCCGCCGCGGTCGACGCCCCGGACCGGTACTACGCTGTCGAAGTCTCGAGTTTCCAGCTCGAGACCACCACCCGCGCGCGCTTCGCGGCCGCGGTGCTGCTGAATATCCAGCCTGACCATCTCGACCGGCATGGCAGCCTGGAGGCCTACAGCGCGGCCAAGTGGCGCATCGCCTCGCTGCGCCTGCCCGACGCGCCGCTGGTGGCCTGCATCGACGATCCGGCAGTGGCCGCGGGGCTCGAGGGGATCGCGCCGCCGATCCTGGCCGTCACCTGCGGTCCGCTGAAGGCCCCCGGTGGGGGCCTGGAAGGCGGCCGACTGGTGATCGACACGGGAGGCGGCAAGCAAGAACTGGTGTCGCTGGCGGACCTGCCGCTGCCCGGCGCCCACAACGTCCTCAACGTGCTGGCGGCGGCGACGGCCTGCCAGGCCATGGGCGCCTCGCTGCACACCATCCGGCAGGCGCTCGAAGACTTCCGCGCCCTGCCCCATCGCCTCGAGCCGGTGATCGAACGCGGCGGCGTGCTCTTCGTCGACGACTCGAAGGCCACCAACGTGGCC
>JALTMS010000581.1 GCA_027001345.1 Acidobacteriota bacterium
GGTCCGGGGAACGGCGCTCAGCCGCTTGCTGGCGGCGCCTCGGGAACGGCTGGTGGAACTCCTGGGTCGGGCTCCGGTGTCCTCCAGGGGCGAGGGAACGGCCCGTTTGATCGCGGTTCTCGCCCTCGAGGAGACTTCCCTCGTGCGGTACTGGAGCATCTGTTCGGCCGTCACCGGGCAGCAGGATCCGTGGTTGCGTTCGGTGCTGGCCGAGGCCTGCGTGGCGGGGGGGCAGCCCGGCGAGGAAGTGATGGCCCGGCTGGTGTCCGACCCCCACTGGAGTGTCCGGGCCCGGGTGGCCCTGGTACTGGCAGAGCGAGGGCGCGAGGAAGACCGGCTCTGGCTGGAGATGTTCTCCCGAGACGGACACCCGACGGTGCGACGGGCGGCTCGGGCCGGAAGAACACCGCGGTAGCGAACAGAAAAGCGAAGACTGGGCCCCGATCGGGGTCCGGGAAGAAGGACAGACATGGCGAGTGGATCGGGCAACGGATCGACAGGCGGATCAGGAGGCGGATCCGGCAACAAGAAGAGCAACTACCGGCGCCGGCGCCGGCGCCGGCGACCAGGTGGGCAGGGGGGCAAGAGCGGCGGCGGTGGCGGCAACAAGAGCGCCAGCGCCCGCGGACCGGCCATCAACGCCTCGGCGGCGGTGGCCAACGGCGAGCCGGTCGAGGCCTGGGGTGTGCTCGAAACTCTGCCCGAAGGCTACGGCTTCCTGCGCACTCAGAAGGCCAACTACCTGCCCCGACCCGACGACGTGTGGGTCGCGCCGGACATCATTCGCGATCGCCGCCTCGAGGAGGGGGTGGAGATCAAGGGCCAGGCGCGGGCCACCGGCCGTCGAGGTGCGGCGTTGTTCGAGATTCGGGAGATCAACGGGCGGGACCCGGAGGCCTGGCAGAGCCGTCGCCATTTCGGTGACCTGACGGCCACCTCTCCCGAGGAGCCGATCCGCCTCGAAACCGGCCCGGAGCCGATCGAGACGCGGGTGGTGGACCTGGTCGCGCCGATCGGCAAGGGGCAGCGCTGCCTGGTGGTCGCTCCACCCAAGGCGGGCAAGACCACCCTCTTGCAGCAGATCGCCCACGCGGTGGGCGTCAATCACCCGGAGATCCACCTGATCGTGCTGCTGGTCGACGAGCGCCCCGAGGAGGTGACCGACTGGCGCCGCCGGGTGCCGGCCGGCGAGGTGATCGCCTCGAGTTCCGACGAGCTGTCCCGCAATCACGTTTCGGTGGCCGAGATCGTGCTCGAGCGAGCCAAGCGGCTGGTGGAGACGGGCAGTGACGTGCTGATCTTGCTCGACTCCCTGACCCGCCTGGCCCGGGCCTACAACGTCGAGCAACGGGGATCCGGGCGCATTCTCACCGGGGGAATCGACTCGCGGACTCTCGAAAATCCGCGGCGCTTTTTCGGTGCTGCCCGCCGCTGCGAGGAGGGAGGATCGCTGACGATCATCGCCTCCTGCCTGGTGGATACCGGATCGAAGATGGACGAGGTGATCTTCCAGGACTTCAAGGGCACCGGCAACACCGAGGTGGTCCTCGACCGCAGCCTGTTCGAAAAACGTGTCTTCCCCTGCATCGACATTCACATGACCGGCACGCGCAAGGAAGAAAAGCTGCTCAAGGAGTGGACGCCCAAGGTCCACCTGCTGCGCCGGGCCTTGGCCTCGATGGGCACTGTCGATGCGGTTGAAGCGCTGCTCAAGAAGCTCTCGGCCTTCGAGAGCAACGAGGCCTTCCTGGCCAATCTCGGCGCCCGCTGAAAAAGTCCACCGTGGAGCGAAGAATGTGGTTGTCTCGCCTTGAGGCGATAGTGGGGCGTAAAGATCGGGGCGATCGGGCGCGATACGCCCTCCAGGCCTCTGGAAAAGGGGCAAAACGGGGAGAAAAAAGAGCGTCAACATTCTTCGCTCCACGGTGTACGCCCTGCGGCGGTCTGGCCTGTAGCGCCGGTCTGGCCTCAGCGACGCGAGCGGAAGGCGAGCTGCCCGCAGGCGCCATCGACCTCGCGTCCGCGGGAGCGACGCACGGTTCCCACCACACCACCCTCGGACAGGATGCGCAGGAAGGCCTCGAGGCGCTGTTCGGGAGTCGGCCGGAAGGGTAGCTCCGGTGTCGGGTTGAATTCGATCAGGTTGACCTTGGCCCGGGCGGAGCGGGCCAGGGCCACCATCGCCCGGGCGTCCTCCGGACGATCGTTGATGCCATCGAGCAGCACGGCCTCGAGGGTCGGCCGATCTCGCCGATGGCGACCATAGTCCCGCACGGCCTCCGCAATCGCCGCCAGAGAGTGTTTGCGGGCCACCGGCATCAGCTCCCGGCGCCGCTGCTCGTCGGCGGTGACCAGTGAGACGGCCAGCCGCGGAGGGCGAGGCAGACGAGCCAGGGCGCGAATGCCGTCGGGCAGGCCGACCGTGGAGACGGTGATGCGGCGCGGGGCGAGGTCGAATCCCAGCTCGTCACCGAGAATCGTCAACGCTCCGAGCACGTTCGGCAGATTGTGCAACGGTTCACCCATGCCCATGAAGACGATGTTGAAGGTCTCTCCGGTCGTTCCGGTAGCTTCCCTCAGGGCCGCGACCTGGCCGACGATTTCCCCGGCACTCAGGTGGCGCTGAAAACCGAGGCGGGCGGTCATGCAGAACGCGCAGCCGAAGGCGCAGCCCACCTGGGAGGAGATGCAGAAGGTCATACGGCCCGGGGCCGGTATCGCCACCGCCTCGACCTGATCACCCCCGGGCAAATCCACCAGGGCCTTGATCGTGCCGTCGGGAGCCCCATCGGTGTCGGCGATGCGGGGTCGAG
>JALTMS010000582.1 GCA_027001345.1 Acidobacteriota bacterium
GTCGAGGACCAGGCGAGCCAGATCACCGCTGATCAGGTCGTAGACCGCTGCCTCCACCGGATCCCAGTTCAGGGTGAGCTTGTCCTTCCACCGCAACCGTCGTACCCGGGAGGCGACGCCCGCGGCGACGCAGTCCACCACGGCGGTGCGCACCGTCTGCCTGTCGGTTCCCGCGGGCAGCGTCCAGCTCACCCGCAGGCCACTGCCCGTCCAGGCGGCTGCCGGAGGACCCACGTCCCGGTCGCTGCCCAGGGGAGTGGTGGGCCCCAGCGTGGCTCCTTCCGCGTCCAGGCGGAGCCGGAAGGGCCGATAGCGGCCACCGTCCCGGGCATCGCGGAAGACGAGACCCGTCTCGCTGCCGGTGAATGCCGCCGCGATGCCGTCGGGAGAGCCGCCCTCGGCGGTGACCGGATGGGGTGCGGCGAGGAGCGCCAGGTCGCCATCGACGGCGGCGGCCATGATCACTTCCCCTCCGCCGGCGGAGGTTTCGATCCAGGCCAGCAGGTAGCCTTGCCGTGAACGGCTGAGCGCCAGCGCGCGCCTTCCCGGGGCCGCGGTGCCGATCTCGACCGCAGTGCTGCGCGCCCCCCCCTCCTCATCGACGAGCTGGATCCAGACCGCCTGGTCGCTGCCGGTGGGAGACAGCCAGGCCAGGGCCAGTCCTCCGCCCCAGGCGGGCGAGATCGCCGCCTCCGGAGCGGCGGCCTGCTCCTCGTTGCCCAGGGGAATATCCCGTAGCAGGCGCGCACCACCCGGTGCGAGCAGGGTCCAGGCAGCCCGGCGCGGCGATCCGTTGAGGAAGACCAGGCCGGTCCTCCGCCCGCCCCAGCCCAGGGCCGCCCGTGCTCCGGCGGCAGCGCCGTCGGTCAGGTCTCGGTCGGCGACCGTCGCGCTGCCGTCCGCGTCGAATTCGCTCAGGCGCAGGCGAGCCGATGTGGAGCGCAAATCCTCGAAGACCGTCAGCAGTCGTCGCCCGCTCCAGCTCGCCGCCGGATCCCGGCTCTCAGCCGTGTCCTCTTCGACGGCGCTGGTTTGCCACGGTGGGCCCCGATCGACCACCAACTGCCAGCCGGGGCGAGTGGCATCGCCCCGGACCACGTAATCCCCGGCACCTGCACCTCGACTGGCCACCGCCGGGCGCGTCGGCTGCTGTTCGCCGACAGACTCCTCTCCGGTCAGGGGCGCGGCCTGGCAGGAGGTATCGCAGCCCTCGTCCACCGTGCCGTCGTAGTCGTTGTCCCGGCCGTCGCACAGCTCGCTGGCATCGGGCCCCGAGTCGGCGTCACCGTCGTCCTGATCGCCGTCACAAAAGCTCGTTCCATCGCCGTCGGCGTCCAGGCAGCAGGACAGTCGTCGCAGCAGGATGTTGCGTGGTGAAGCCAGTGCGTCCTCGTCGCGGATCCAGGTCGGCCGGGATCCGGTCCAGACCAGGCTCGGACGGGAATAGGGGCCGGTGCCGGCGGGGATGTAGAGGGGGGAGCCGAGGGGCTGCCCCTGGTCGTCGAGGCGGGCGAAGAGGATCGAGTAGTCAGGTCCGTTGCCGCCGCCCCAGGCGACGAGAAACTCCTGGCCGGTCCAGGCCAGGGAGGGTGTTCCCGCGTAGGCGTCGGCCCCGTTGAGCCTGCGGTCGGTATCCAGGGTCGAGCCATCGAGAGCCAGACGATTGAAGAAGATGCCGTCGTCGCCGTCGCGGCGGTCGTACCAGGCGAGACCGTAGTGTCCGCCGGTAAAGACCAGGCTGGGCTGTCCCGCGCCGGTCTGCAGGGTCAGATCGGTCGGGGGCCCGAGGGCCTGACCCTGGCGGTCGGTACGAACGAAACGAACCCCTCCGTGGCTGTCGGAGTAGGCCACGCCGATCTGGCCACCTCCCGGGGCGAGGCTGATGTCTCCGGCCCCTGAGGCGGTATCGCAGGTCACGCAGACCTCGCTGCCCAGCAGCGCTCCGTCTGCGGACAGGCGGCGGAAGTGAACCCGGCTGTTGTACCAGGCCCAGGCCACGATCCACACGTCCTGATCCCAGGCGATGGAGGGGCGCTGGGCGTCCTCACCGGGGGTGGAGACTTTCAGGGGACCGGCAGTGATCTGGCCACTGTCGTCGAGGGCTGCGAAGAACAGCTCGGGCAGGCCGAAGTCTTCCGCCGACCAGACTACGCCATAGCCGCTTCCGGACCATGCGATGGCCGCGTTGGCGTCGATTGGAACCAGGTCACTCAGGGGCAGCGGCTGGCCCAGGGGGCTGCCGCTGGGATCGAAGCGGCGGAAGACCACCCGCGTGTCATAGCCCTGAGTCTCGACCCAGACCGCAGCGAAGCCTCTTCCGTCCCAGACCAGGGAACGGTCGCGACCAAGGTCCGCCGACCAGGCCGGGTCGGCAAGAGTCTGTTCGCCGGACAGCGCCCGCGGATCGGCGCATCGCCCGGGGCAAGAGTTGTCGACGGTGCCGTCCTGATCGTTGTCTCGGCCGTCGCACAGCTCTGCGGCTGCGGTTGCCGATGTCCACAGAGTATTCGGCAGCGCCAGGAGAAGAAAGATCATCAGCGCGAGCAGGCTTCGGCGAGCCCAGGGTAGACGGGTTAGCATGGGCACTGAGTACGGCTTCAGCCCCCGAAGTGCAACGAATCCACCGTGGAGCGAAGAATGTGGTCGTCTCGCCTCGAGGCGACAGTGCGGCGTAAAGATCGGGGCGATCGGGCGTGATGCGCTCTCCAGACCTCCGGAAAAGGGGGGCAAAACGGGGCGAAAAAGTCGCGTCAACATTCTTCGCTCCACGGTGTAGAGGTTGGATTAAGGCACTGCATATGATGAAGTT
>JALTMS010000583.1 GCA_027001345.1 Acidobacteriota bacterium
ACCCGGCACCGCTCGCCTCCAGCACCGCAGGGCCGGGTATACCCGGCCTACACCCGTTGGGCACGACGTCGGGTTTCGGTGGTGCAGGGCCGGGTATACCCGGCCCGTTGGGCAGGGCGGTGGGTTTCGGTGGTGTGCACGCATCGAACCGCATACCGGGATGCGGCGCCCATGCTGAAGACGCGCACCCATCAGGGCGTGACGCCCGAACCGGAAACGCGCACCCATCGAATCGCGTGTAGGGGCGGGGTGCACCCCGCCCAACCGTTGTCGTAAACGACGGTGCGTGGTGGGGCCGCGGTTTCGTTGCGGGCCGGCACCCGGCACCGCTCGCCTCCAGCACCGCAGGGCCGGGTATACCCGGCCCCTACACCCGTTGGGCACGGCGTCGGGTTTCGGTGGTGTGCACGCATCGAACCGCATACCGGGATGCGGCGCCCATGCTGAAAACGCGCACCCATCGGGGCGCGGCGCCCGAACCCGAAACGCGCACCCATCGAATCACGTGTAGGGGCGGGGTGCACCCCGCCCAACCGTTGTCGTAAACGACGGTGCGTGGTGGGGCCGCGGTTTCGTTGCGGCCCGGCACCCGGCGCCGCCCGCCTCCGGCACCGCAGGGCCGGGTATACCCGGCCCCCACACCCGTTGGGCACGGCGTCGGGTTTCGGTGGTGTGCACGCATCGAACCGCATATCGGCATGCGCCAGCAGCCGCGCGGACAGGGGTTGCTGCGCGAGCCGTGCCCCTACAGGAGGATGCCAATGAGTCGGAACGGGGCCAACTTCAGGGGGTGCTGTAGCCGAGCTGGGTGAGCAGCTCGCGGGCGGGGGCGATCAGGGGCTCCAGGGTCTCCGATGGTAGGGCCCGCCACTTGCCGATGCGGTCAGTGCGGGCGGCCCCGGAAATCCACTCCCGCGCCGCGTCGCCCAGGGGCAGGCGGAGAAAGGCGAAGACCCGCTCGAGGGTTGGTACCGGCTCTCGGCAGAGATCCTCGTAGCGCACCTCCAGGTACTGCCCCGGCCGGCTGCGTCCCTGCATGCCGAAGCGCACGGCAGTGATCCAGTGCTGCAACTCCAGCTCGGTGCGGTAGCGCTCGATCACCTCGGGCCCGAGGGGTTCGCCGCGAAAGTGAGTCACTTCGGAATCGCCGAATACCGTCAACCGATCCACCGGCCGCTGGTGCAGGCGGGCGATGCGGGCGTCGAGGCGGGAGAGCATCACGTCCCGACCGTCACGGATCAGGTGCACCACTCGGGCCTGGGGAAAGGCATCGAGCAGCACCGGCAAGGTAAAGAGCGTCACACCGATCTTCCAGCCGAAGGGACCGGGTTCGCCGATCTCCTCACGGTGAAAGCGCTCCACCTCCGAGCGCAGCTTCTCCTGCAACCTGCCACGGGCCTCCTCCCCCATCCTTGGATAGCGGAAGGCGGCCATGCAGACCTCGTGGATCACCGGATTGCGAATGGCGAAAAAGGCCGTGTCCTTGCGCAGGGGGTGCACCTGCCCCATCCGCACGCCGGCACGGATATAGGCCTCGCAGAGCAGGCGCCCTCCCGAGTGCCCACGTCCGAGTATCGGAAACGGTCCTTTCCTCACCGGCGCTCTCCTCTTTCCACACGGCTCCGGATTTGCACGCAGCCTGCCGCAAGCCCTAGATTCCCCCGGGGCCAGGTTGGAAGCCCCGGGGAGCCGGGCCGTGCAGCATATCGTGATTTGCGGCTATTCGAGGGCGGGAACGACCCTCTTCTACAACATGCTTCACACCACGGTGATCAACCACCACATGCTCAGCCGGGAGTCCCACGCCGCCTGGATCATCGGCCGCCATCCCAGCGCCTGGATCACCAAGCGCCCCCTGGACATCTTCGAGATCGACGCGATCCGCGCCGCCAACGCCTACGGCAAGCGCCTGCACGTGATCCTCATGGTCCGCGATCCCCGCTCGCTGGTGGTCTCCCGCCACCAGAGCGTTCCCGACGACTACTTCATCGGCTGGGACCGACAGTACTTCGTCGACGACGGCCGCATCGAGCGCACCAACCCGGGCATCGTCCAGATCCACAATGCCATCGCCAGGACCCAGGCTCGGGGCGACCTGGACTCGGTGCGCATCCTGCGCTTCGAGGACTTGGTGGCCGACCCCGAAGGGGTTCAGGCAGAGCTGGGCCGGGAGCTGGGTCTCGAGTACCGGGGCCGCTTCTCGGATTTTCACCGCGCCGACGTACCCGAAGACTTGCGCCGCGCCCTCAACGGCCTGCGCCCGGTGGACCCCACCGCCCTGACCCGCTGGCGCCAACCCGAGCACCGCGAGCGCGTACTCGAGCAGTTCTCCGCCTGCCCCGCCCTGTTCGACCTGCTCGAGCAGTACGGCTACGAGTCCGACCGCCGCTGGTGGGAAGCGCTTCAGGCAGGCTCCGCTGCGGACTCCTCGATGTCGAAGTTGACCACCACCGTGATGTGACAGGCCACGGGTCGTCCCTCGAGGAGCGCCGGTCTGTAGCGCCACTTCCGAACGGCCCGAATCGCCGAACGCACCAGCCCCCGATCCGGCTCGGGAGCGGAGACCACCTCCACGGAACTCACACGGCCAGTGCCTGCTTGTCCCGCCGGTGGTCGATGCTCATCTGCCACTGCAAGACGCACACTCACCCCGACACCCACGATGGATCCCAGCGAGAGCCTCCGCAGCGCAGCTCCAGGCACCTCATCCGGGGCCGCCCTGCCGAAATGGGGCCGACGCGAAGCACAGATGCGGGCCGACGCTCCGCCGGATCGAGCGCGGGGTGACATGGGCCTCCCCTTGGGCC
>JALTMS010000584.1 GCA_027001345.1 Acidobacteriota bacterium
TCGACACACCACGCTCCGACCATCCGTGCTCGACGGCATTGCGTACCAGCTCCTTGAGCACGGTCTGCACGCGCTTGCGATCGACCGAGGCGATCACGGGACCCCTGGGCAGATCGACCCGCAACCGTTGGGGATCGAGGGACTCCTCCTCGCAGATCTGATGCACCGACTCGAGCAGCAGTCCCTTGAGATCCACAGAATCCCGCTCGAGAATCAGAGGGCCTGCCTGGAGGCGAGAGATCTCGATCAAGTTTTCGAGCAGGTGAGACAGTCGCTGCGCGTCCTTGCGGATGATGCCGTAGAACTCCCGGCGCAGGTCGGCGTCCAGCTCTTCATCGTTGAGCAAAGTGGCCACGAAGCCCTGAATCGATGCCAGTGGGGTGCGCAACTCGTGGCACAGGGCCTCGAGGAAGGCCTCGCCCTCTCCTGCCTCTCGCTCTCCGAGTCCTTCCTCGGCCAGGACGACCACCGAACCGAGAGGCAGCCCACGCACGCTGCGCACCTTGGCCAGTTGCACCTGGATCTGCCGTGACTCCCCGCCGATCTCCACCTCGAGTCCCCGCGCGTCGATCTTGCGTGAACCGGCGAGGAATGCGAGCCAGTGTCCCCGAAGCGTGCCGGGCAGCTCCACCGAGGCCAGGGGACGGCCGTTGACCTCGGCGGCGGACAGGCCGAGCAGCCGGCTGGCCGCCGTGTTGATCAGAACGATCCGCTCCGAGTCGTCGGCGACCAGCACGCCCTCGGCGATGGACTCGGCCGTCGAGCGCAGCATCTCCTTCTCGCGTTGCGCGGCTTCCGCCTTGACCACCAACTCGGCCCGCAGTCGCTCGCGCTCGCTCGTATCGGTCACGACCACCAACCGCAGATCGGGGTCGCTCTCGGGCACTCGCACGCGAATCAACGAAGGGAACGAGACACCTTCCTGATTGAACGCAGTCAGGTCGAAGCTGCCGCTGCCCCGAGCAACGACTTCGCTGAGGACACGACCCTCGGCCTCGGTGGCATAGGGCCCGGCGATGACCGTCGCCCGCTGCTCTCGGAGGAACGCGGGGGAATAGCCGAAAATGCGCAGGAAAACCCGGTTGGCCCAGAGAATGCGACCCTCCCGGTCGGTTGCCAGCACCGCATCGGGCAGGGCATCGAGAATCGACTCCGCCCACTGGGAGCTGAGTCCCGCCGACTGCGGCGGTCCGAAATTCATTGTTTCTTCCGGCGATTCCCCCCCGCCGGGGGCCGCGCCCTGGTGCCTGTCAGAAGCCAAGAGAGACCTCGCTCTTCCCGCTCCTTCCCGCTCGCACGGAAACCCGTTGCAAAGATCGCGCCAGCGCTGCTTCACACCCTTGAACGAATAATATGGACTCTTGACATCAATTTCAAACACTTTCCGGACTACAGGAGTACGAATCAGCGCGCGCCGAGCGAACCTGCGTTCCGAATCGAAACGCAGTGGCCTGTTCCACGCTGGCACAGCTCCACGTCGGTCACCATATTGCCCCCAGGAGGTCCGCATCGATTCGCAGCTCCTCCATCCGGCGCGTGGGAAGCCCGCCAGGAGCCGAGATGAGTGCAGTCACCGTGATTCCGACCCAGCCTCCCGCGCACCGGGCGCGGGAAACCGGCGCCCGCATCCTCGTCGTCGATGACGAGCCGAGCATCTGCCGTCTGCTGGCTCACAACCTGGGTCGAGCGGGCTACGAGGTGGTCACCGCGGGCAGCGGCGGCGAGGCGATCGACACCATCGAGAGCAGCAGCGTAGACCTGGTCCTGCTCGACCTCAAGCTGCCGGACATCGCCGGGCTCGAAGTCCTGCGCCACCTGCGCCGCATCGATGCCGACCTGCCGGTGATCGTGCTGACCGCCCACGGCTCGGTGGACATCGCAGTAGAGGCGATGAAGCTCGGCGCCCAGGACTTTCTCGCCAAACCTTTCGAAATGGAGCGGCTCGAGATCGTCCTGCGCAACGGCCTCGAAATCCGGAACCTGGCCCGGGAGGTCCGTCAGCTCCGCCGCCGCCTGTCGGCCTCCGAGCGCTTCGCCGAGATCATCGGTGCCGAAGGCGGCCTGCGCGAGTGCCTGGCGCTGGTCGAAAAGGTGCTGCCTTCCGATCTGACCGTCTTGCTCACCGGGCCCTCCGGCACGGGCAAGGATCTCTTCGCCCGGGTGATCCACGGCGAAGGCTCCCGCTCCGGCGGCCCCTTCCTCCCGGTCAACTGCGCGGCGCTTCCCGAAGGGCTGCTGGAGAGCGAACTGTTCGGCCACGAAAAAGGAGCGTTCACCGGCGCCACCAGCCGGCGCCCGGGAAAGCTCGAACAGGCCGACGGGGGCACCCTCTTCCTCGACGAGATCGGCGACATGGCGCCCGCCGTGCAGGCCAAGCTCCTGCGGGTGCTCCAGGACAGGATCGTCTTCCGTCTCGGCGGCAATGCCCCGGTCAAGGTGGACGTGCGTGTGATCTGCGCGACCAACCAGAACCTCGAGCGCGCCGTGGCCGAAGGGAGATTCCGCGAGGATCTCTACTACCGTCTGGCAGTTTTCCCGATCCATATTCCCCCGCTGCGAGAGCGCAAGGAGGACATTCCCGCCCTGGTCGAACACTTCATCGCACGAGCCGGCAGGTCCTCGCCGAAGAACATCTCGGCTGCCGCCCTCGAATGTCTCGAAAGCCATGACTGGCCGGGCAATGTCCGTGAATTGCAGAACGTCATCCGGCGGGCCCTGGTCCTCGCCGGCGAAGGCACGATTCTTCCCGAGCATCTGCCGCCGCAGATCGGCGCGGGGGACACCGTGGCCGGGGGCCGCTCTTCCCTGCCACCAGCGCTCGGCGAGCGCGACATCGCCCCCCTCGAGGAAGTCGAGCGCCAGCACGTCCGGCGTGCCGTGGAGGTCTGCCGGGGCAATCTCAGCCGGGCCGCACGACAGCTCGGCATCGGCCGTACCACGCTCTACCGCAAGCTCAGGCGCTTCGGTCTGGGCTGAGAGCGAGCGGAATCCGCGGCAGGGCGGGATGAATGCGGGAGACGATCTCGTAGTGGATCGTCCCGGCCCACCCGGCCACTTCCTCCGCACTGATGCGCTCCGCCCCCGAAGCGCCGATCAGCACCACCTCGTCGCCCGCCTGCACCGATCCGGCGTCGGTCAGATCGACCATGAACATGTTCATGCACACCCGCCCCACCACCGGAGCGCGACAGCCGTGGCACAGCACGTGAGCCCTCCCGGACAGCGAGCGGTCATAGCCTTCGTAGTAGCCCACGGGAACCACGCCGATCCGGCTCTCCCGACCCGCGCGCCAGCTCCGCCCATAGCCCACCCAGGCTCCACGGGGCACCGTCTTGACCTGGGCCAGGCGGGCCTTCCAGCTCAGCACCGGCTGGAGGTCGAAGTCCTCCAGATGGCGCTCCCGAGCCGAGACCAGAGTCTCCCGTGAGGGCCACAAACCGTAGAGGGAGATGCCGACCCGCACCATGTCCAGATGGGTCTCGGGGAAGAGAATCGCTGCCGCCGAACAGGCCACGTGATCGAGAGCGGCAGCCGACTCGACGAGCGCCCGAACCTCCCTCGAGCCGGCGAGAAAGGCCTCGAGTTGCCGGCGAGCGAAGTCATGGTCGGTGGTGTCTTCGATGTCGGCAAAGTGGGTCGACAAACCGGCGAGTTCCAGCTCTTCACGGCCCGCGATGCGGCGCGCCAACTCGATCAGCGCCTCGCCGGCCAGGCCCTGCCGGTGGGTGCCGGTCTCGATCTTCACGTGGACCCGAGCCGCCCGACCCACGCGGCGAGCCGCAGCCGCCAGCGCGTCGGCAGCATCCGGGTCATAGATCGTCAACTCGAGATCGGCCTCCACCGCCGCGGGAAAACCGGCAGCCGGCACATGACCGAGCACCACGATCGGCACCTGCGGGCCGACGATCCGCCGCAGAGACAGCCCCTCGGCCAGGCTGACGACCGCCAGCAGATCCGCACCGGCCGCCAGGGCCGCAGGCGCGACGACTTCCACCCCGTGGCCGTAGGCATTGGCCTTGACCACCGCCGCCAGGCGCGCGCGGCCGGCGAGCCGCGTGCGGAAAGCCTCCAGGTTGTGCCCGAGGGCCTGCAAGTCGATCTCGACCCAGGACGAGGCTCCTGCCAGCAGGGCCTTCACCGCCGTGCCCCCGGCCGCGAGACGATCAGCGGTGCCGAGTAGTGAACCTTCAGCCCCTTCTTCCTGGCCCAGGCCCGCACCTCGCTGACGGGCGCGGGGGAGGCGAAGATCCAGAAGCGCCAGCGAGCGTCGGTGGGCAGTTCGAGACAGTGCACCATCACACCGTCCCGGGCCCAGGGCATCAGGCTGCGGGGCACCTGGTTCGGCGCGTAGGGCCGGTCGTAGAGGAACTGGTTGAAGATGTCGCAGAACATCACCCGTCGCGCCACCACGTCGTCCCAGGTGGCGTGACGCTGGTGGAAGAGCACGCCCTGCTTCTGAAACGGACGGGTCGCGATTTCGGGGTCATTCAGACCGAAAGGATCGAAGTGCCACGCACCCGTAACCCAGGGCAGCGCACCGGCCCAGCCGATGCAGATCCGATCCCGAGACCCCAGGTAGGGCGCGAGCAGACGCCCCTCCCGCAGCATCTCATCCGCCGAGCGCTTGAGCGAGCGCCAGGAGACGGTGGGAAAAAACTCCTTGAACGGCAGGAAGGTGGGCAGTGCGAAGGCGGCGGCCACCACCAGCGCTCCGACGGCGAACAGCCGGCGGCGAGCGCCCTGGGGTGGAGCCAGGCGGTCGAGAGCGAACACCGCCAGCAGAGCGAGCGCCGGCAAGCAGACGTCGAAGAAACGAAACTCCCACGCCCCGCCACCCTCCACGGCGATCCAGGCGGTCCAGAACAGCACTTCGGCCAGCAGCGCCGCCACCAGCAGCGGCAGGCGGTGACGCGCCCACCAGAGGCCAGCGAAGATCAGCGGCAGCCAGATCCAGGCGAAGTTTTGCAGCAGGAACTGCCAGACGTACGTCAAACCCAGCGAGAGCTGGATACCGCCCACCTTGGCATAGAAGGTGTTCGGCAGCGGCTTGCCGAACAGCGCCAGTCGCCATCCGCACAAGACCGCGAGCAGGACGCCATGGACCAGGCCCGAGATCACGATGCCCCCGAGCGCCGCCTTGCTACGGCGCGCGAGCGCCAGACCGGCTCCGGCAGCCAGATGCAGCAGCGGCACCTCCGGGCGGAAGACCGTGGCAAGAAAGAAGAGCACGCCGCTGATCCACGTCCGTCGCCCGGGGTCTTCTCTCTCCTGTACGAAGCGCACTGTGGCCAGCAGGACGAGCACAGTGGCCGCCCGGGTCTCGAGTCCCGCCACTGCCCACACCAGCCACTGCCGGCCGAGGAAGAGCACCAGGGGCGCGGCCAGAGCGCGCGTGGGAGAAAGGCCCAGCAGATCCCGAGCGGCCCGCCAGACGACCACCATCGCCACCGCGCCGGCCAGCAAGCCCAGACCATGGGAGAAGTTCACCGGGTCGAGGCCGAGAGCGATGCCGAGGGCCATCAACAGCATCCAGCCCAGAGAGGTGCTGCCCTCCACCGGGACACTGTCGACCGTGTTCCAGGCGATACCCGCTCCCTCCACCAGGTTGCGGGAGTAGCGGAAGGTGATGAAGGTGTCGTCGTTGTACCAGCGCTGGCTATAGGCCTGCACGCAGAAGACCGCCACCAGGAGCCACAAGACAAGCAGTGATCCCCAGGGAGCGGTCCTGGCCGACGCCATCGACCTACACCAGCTCTCGAGCCGCCTCGAGGCCGGCACGGAACAGGGCCAGCCCGGCAGGCTCGAGGGTTTCGGGGGCCCGCTGGCGCCGCCAATCCGGGTGATGCCAGGGATGAAGGAAGGCGTCGGGGTGGGGCATCAACCCGAAGACCCGTCCCGAGCGATCGCAGATTCCCGCGATGCCCCCCGCCGAGCCGTTGGGATTCCATGGCCACTGCTCGGTGGGCCGGCCGGCAGCGTCCACGTAGCGCAGCGCCACCCGACCGTCCTCCGCGAGCTGATCGACCAGTTGCGCCGGCTCGGTGAGGAACTTCCCTTCTCCGTGACGCGCGGGCAATTCGACCGACTCCAGGCCCCGGGTCCACAGGCAGCGGGTATCGGGCTCGACCCGCAAGCGCACCCAGGCATCGCGATAGCCGAGGCGATCGTTGGGACCCAGATCCGCCCGCTGGACGAAGTCGTGCGCTCCCGAATCGGGACCCGGCAGCAGGCCCAGGCGCACGAGGGTCTGAAAACCGTTGCAGATGCCGATCGCCAGGCCTCCACGATCGAGAAAATCACGCAGATCATCGGCCAGGTGGGCCCGCAGGCGCGTGGCCAGCACCAGCCCACCCGCCACGTGGTCGCCGTAGGAAAAACCACCGATGAAGGCGATCACCTGATAATCGGCCAGGGGCCGCGGCCCCCGCTGCGCGAAGAGATCGGTCAGGTGTACCAGGTCGGGCTCCACCCCCAGCGAGCGAAAGGCGTGGGCCGTCTCCGCCTCGCAATTGAGCCCCAGCCCGACGGGGATCAGCACCTTCGGCCCCCGATAGTCACCCGCGCCCATCTACCCTTCCTCCCCGGCGGCCTCGCCTCGCCAGCAGGCCACCAGCGTCTCGACACTCTGATCGACGAGCATGTGCTCGCCGCTGCGCACGCGCAGTCGGCCATCGTCGCCGAGGCGACCGATGGGGGCCACCGGTTCGCCTGCCAGGCGGGTGAGGATTTCGTCCCGATCCTCGGGTCGAGAGCACAGCAGCATCCGCCCGCAGGATTCGCCGAACAGCCGCGCCTCCCAGCCCACCTCGCCTTCCACCGGCAGTGCAGCGAGGTCCACCTCGAGGCCGACATCGCCCGCCCGAGCCAGCCGCAGCAGGGCCGGCATCAGGCCGCCGAGGGCCGGCACGCAGACCGCCTGCACGAGGCGATCGCGGATCACGCCGGCCACCGCCCGGTAACGCCCGGCCCAGGCCGCTGGCCGGCAGCGGGGGACCTGGGGGAAGGCCACGCCGCGGTGGGCGGCCCACTGGCTGCCGCCGAGTTCCTCGGCCGTCGCGCCGAGCATCAGAATCTCCTGCCGACGATCGGGAACCTCGAGGGTCATCGCCATCCGCACGTCAGGCACCAGGCCGATGGCGGAGACCAGCAGGGTCGGAGGGATACTGATCCGCCGGCCACCGATCACCGCGTCGTTCTTCATCGAATCCTTGCCGGAAATCAGCGGCATGCCGTAGGCCGTACAGGCCTCGTAGAGTCCACGGCAGGTCCGCACGAGCTGGGCCAGCTTGTGCTCCGCATCCGGATTGGTCGCCCCCGGCAGGGGATCGGGCCAGCAGAAGTTGTCGAGCGCGGCGATGCGATCGGGGCGCGCACCGGCGGCCAGCAAGCGCCTGAGGGAGAGATCCACCGCCGCCTGGGCCATGGCATGGGCATCGATGTCGGAGTAGGTGGGGAAAATGCCCTCCGCCAGGGCATAGCCTTCCCAGCTCCCGTGGTCGATCTGGAACACGCTCGCTTCGGCGGGTACGTCCCGATGGACTCCGATCCAGGGCTTGACCACGGTCAGCCCTTTGACCTCATGATCGTAGACCCGGCACAGATCCTCGCTCGAGGCCAGGTTGTGACGAGCGACGAAGGCTCGTATCTCACTGGCCAGAACGCCGGCGGCCTCGGGCAGTGGAAGCCGCTCGGGCTCGGCAATCTCGACCGGCTCGAAGCGGGCCTCGAGTTCCATCGGCGGCAGACCCCCGTGGAGGAAATCCATCGGCAGATAAGTCACCGTGCGCTCGCCCCACAGGCAGTGGAAGACGCCGCTGTCGGTGAACTCGCCGAGATCGGTGGCCTCCACCTCCCGCCGCCGGGCCAGGTCGATCAGCCGCTGGAGGTTTTCCGGCGGGACGGCGATGGTCATCCGCTCCTGGGCCTCGGAGACCAGCACCTCCCAGGGAGCCAGACCCTGGTACTTGAGCGGGGCCCGGGCCAGATCCATCCGGGCGCCGCCGCAGGCCTGGGCCATCTCACCGACCGAAGACGACAGCCCCCCCGCACCGTTGTCGGTGATCGCCGAGTAGAGCCCGAGATCCCGCGCCTCGATCAGGAAATCGAACATCATCTTTTCGGTGATCGGATCGCCGATCTGCACCGCCTGCACCGGGCTCTCCTCGGTCAGTTCGGCACTCGAGAAGGTCGCACCGTGGATCCCGTCCTTGCCGATCCGGCCACCGACCATCACGATCCGGTCTCCCGGCCGTGCGGCCTTGAGGTGAGCCGGCCGGCCGGCAACCTCCACAGGCATGCGGCCGACCGTCCCGCAGTAGACCAGGGGCTTGCCCAGAAAACGCTCGTCGAAGAACTCGAAGCCACGGGCGTAAGGGATGCCCGACTGATTGCCTCCGTCGATCACGCCCCGATGTACGCCCTCGCGGATACGGCGCGGGTGGAGCAGACCGGCGGGCAACTCGCCTTTCCAGTCCGGTGCCGCAAAGCAGTAGCCCCAGACGTTGGCCAGCAGCTCGGCTCCCATGCCGGTGCCGAAGGGATCGCGGTTGACGCCCACGATGCCGGTGATCGCTCCGCCGTAGGGGTCGAGAGCCGACGGGCTGTTGTGGGTCTCGACCTTGTAGACCAGGTGGTGACGATCGGTTGCGGCGATCACACCCGCGTTGTCGTCGAACACCGACACCAGCCAGCTCCGCCCTTCCCGTTGCTCGATCGCGGCCTCCACCGCGCGCGTGGCGCCCTTGATATAGGTGCCGAAGAGGGAGTCGATGGTCTGCTCCGGCTCCCCCGGCGCGCGATAGCGGATGGTGGCACTCATGATCTTGTGCTTGCAGTGCTCGGACCAGGTCTGGGCCAGACACTCCAGCTCCGCGTCGGTGGGTTCGCTCCCGAGCCCCGCCGCCCGGCGGCCGGGATCGTCACCTGCTCGGCGGAAGAAGTCCCGGATCACGCGCATTTCGCCCAGGCTCAGAGCGAGAAGCATCTCGCGGCTCAGGCGCTCGAGTTCGGCATCCTCGACCTCGAGGCTGATCGTGCGGGTTTCGGGAACCTGGCTGTCCACCACCCGGGGCACATCCAGGTCCGGTTCCGACGCCTCCCACTGCTCCCGACTCTGGATGCTGATCCGCTCGATCACCTCGTTGGCCAGCAGTTCCCGGGCGATGCGCTCGGCGTCGGCGAGGCTCACGCCGGAGAGCAGGTAGAGGCGCGAGGTGAAAACCGCCTCACAGCGACCGGGCTCCAGGCCGAGCAGATCCTCGATGGCGACCTTGGCCGAATGGGCCACCGGATCGGTGACCCCGGGACGGAAACCGACGGCCACCGCCACGTCGAAGTCGCTGCCTTCGATGCGCCCCACCGCCCCACGCCGCAGCACGGGCCCGGCAAAGGCCCGGGCGACCCGTTCGGCCTGCTCGTCGCTCAGCGCCGGCTGGACGTGGTAGACGTCCCGAGTGCGAACCCGTTCGATGGGTATCCCCAGCAGGGTGCGGATTCGGTGAGCAACGGAAACGCCGCGGCTATCGACCTGCTCCGGCCTGATGCCGATCTCGATGCGGGTGGTTGTGTTCACGCCCCTGGCCTCGCTCTGGTGGAGGCAAGAGTCTACCCTGCCCCGCCCCATCGAGGCTGCTGTTTGTGGCCAAGGGGTAGCGCAATCCCGCGGGCAGCCAGTTGGCCGTCCCCTCCCGAGTGGCGGCCCAGGCCAGAATCCGGGCCCCGATCCGGGCCAGTCCGGGATGAGGGGCGCCGATGAAGGCACGCTGGTCGCGCAGCAACAGCCCCAGACCCGAGCCGGTACCGGTGCCCGCCGGCAGCAGCAGCAGCGACTCGGTTTCCCCCTGGCGAGCCAGGGCCCGAATCACCCGGAGTCGCAGAGCTGCCTCGAGCTGAGCGGCAGGCAGCGCGGGATCGAGCAACACCGCGATCTCGATCGCCCGCCGGCGCATGACCCACAGCGCGCAGGCCGCGGCCAGCCGACCCTTCCATTCGAGCACGGCCAGTTGCCGGGCAGCCCCGGGGGCGGCATCGAAGATGCCTTCCATCACCCGACAGCGATCGTCCACACCCCTCGAGCCGGAGTCCAGTGCGTCGCGCACCTCGGCCAGTCGGCCGGCCTCGGCCGGCGCCTCGAGACGAAAGCTCCACGGCTCCCCACTCGGCGCGGCGGCTGTCGCACTCCGCCTCAGCGTCCGGGGAATCGACGAGAGCACTCGCTCCCATCCGCCTCGGAGGTCGAGTTCGGTTTCCCGGCGTGCGAGCCGGAAATCGGTCCAGCCCGGATCGCCGCGCAGGCCATCGGTCAGCCACTCGATGGCGGGCCCGGACGGGCCGACGCCCTCGAGGTGAAAGACCACCGCCTTGCCCAGGCGGCGGGAGAGATCCCGCAGCAGATCCGCCGCCCCCACCCGGCGGCCCTCGACCGAGAGCAGCGGCTGGTGGCGGTGAAACAGCCCCTGGCCGAGGAAACGGGCCACCAGCCCACCAGCCCAGCGATAGGTCTCCAGGGCCAGGATTCCCTCGATGCGAGCGTTCAGGCGCAGGGCCACGATCAGGGGTACGGGACCCGCCGGCCGGATCCGTCCGACGATCCGCGCCCCCTCCGAACCGGAGCAGGGCAGGGGCCAGCGCTGAGCGCCGAGCAGCCAGCCCCACTCTTCCTGGAGATCGTCGATCGCGCTCCAGCCCTGGTGCAGCTCCAGGCTCCAGCGCAGCGCGGACCGGGAGTCACCCGATCCGGCGGATCCGCTCGAGGAGCTGGACTGTGA
>JALTMS010000585.1 GCA_027001345.1 Acidobacteriota bacterium
GGCCAGCTCGATCACGGTTCCCGGAGCGAGGGTCGCGGCGGGCGGCCCATCGAGGATCAGCGTCGAGTCTCCCGCCCGGTAGGCGACCACGTCTCCGATGCGGCGAGCGTGCGAGCGCATCTCGAGGCCCCGCAGCAGATCCTCCACCGCGGGCCACGAGCCGGTGACGCGGCAGCGCGTGCCCCCGTCGTGCTCGTCGATGCGTCCGCGCAACACCGCCGAGGTGAGCACCTTGGCGCGCCGCCGCTCCCCCGCCGGCCCGAGGGCCAGCGCGTCGGTGAACGTCCCGCCGGTGTCCACCAGTACCCGCCAGGGTCTGGAGGGGGAAGGTTTCGCCTGGGCCTGCTTCGGAATCGCGGTACCTCCCTGTCTCGGTCCATGCACCAGCCCTTCCGCTGCCGGTCGGGCCCCGTTCCAGTGTTCCGCGATTCTCCTGGCCCTGTCCACCTGTGCGGGGAGCTGTCACCGGGCGCTCACGAATCGAATGGGTTGACATTTGTCTGGCGGGGGTCGGGTCTTGGCCGTACACCCAGGGACGGGCCCCGGCGTTTCGGGACCCTGGAGGATGGTCATGTCCTGGTCTCGCTCCGCCGCCATCGCCCTGCTCACCGTCGCCGCAGTGACCGGTGGGGTGGCTTCGGCTACCTCGTCCACTCTTCCCCCCTCCCGGATCTTCGACCTCGCCCCCCTCGGGCAGGTGGAATTGCGCTCGATGCCGCCGGTGGACGTCGAGGCGCTGCTGGCCGAGGATGCCGCGAGAGGCAAAGACCTGCCGCTGAGGATCGGCTTTCCGATGAAGGCCGACCTGGCTCCTGATCGGGCTGGAACCTGGGAGACCCTGCCCGACGGCTCCCGGGTCTGGCGCCTGCGCGTTCGCAGCGCCGGGGCGATGTGGATCGTGCTGGGTTTCGGCACCTACCGTCTCGCACCGGGGGCTGCGATGTGGGTCTACGATGCCGGCGGCGGGCAGGTGCTCGGCCCGTTCACTGCCGCTGATGTGCGTTCCCACGGCCAGCTCTGGTTCCCGCCCCTCGAGGGCGACACCGCGGTGGTCGAGCTGCACTGGCCCAAGGCCCTGGCGGACACCGATCCCAACCTGCACCTGGGCACCGTCTCTCACGGCTACAAGCCCTGGGGCGCGTTCGGCCGACCGGACGAGCCGAGTCCCGACGCGGGTTCGTGCAACATCGACGTCAACTGCCCACTGGGCGATGCCTGGCAGGACGAAAAGCGCGGGGTGGTCAACCTGCTCGACGGTGGCAGCGGCTACTGCAGCGGTTCGGTGATTGCCAACGCGGACAGCGACTGCACCCCCTACGTGCTGACCGCCGCCCACTGCCTGTCGTCCAATGGTGCGGCGGCGAGCACGACTTTCCAGTTCAACTTCGAGCGTCCGGCATGCAACTCGGGGACCGCGCCCACCGACCAGACGGTCACAGGTTCGACCCTCAAGGCGACGTACTCGGCGAGCGACTTCACCTTGCTGCTGATGGACGTCGAGCCGCCGTCCGCCTACCAGGCCTACTACAACGGCTGGTCCCGCTCGACCACGCCGGCGAGCCAGAGCTGGTGCATCCATCATCCGAACAACGACGAGAAGTCCATTTCCCGCAACCTCGATCCGCTGATCGACGGCTCGAACTGGGGGCCGGATCACTGGCGGGTCACCGAATGGGAGGACGGCACCACCGAGCCGGGATCCTCGGGTTCGCCCCTTTTCGACCAGAATCACCGGATCGTCGGTCAGCTCCACGGCGGTACCGCTTCCTGCACCAGCCTGACCTACGACGAGTTCGGCAAGTTCGACGTTTCCTGGAACGGTGGCGGCACGGCGGCCAGCCGCCTGAAGGACTGGCTCGATCCCTCCGGTACGGGGGTGGTGACCCAGGATGGTTACGACGCCACCGTCTGCGGCACCCCGCGGCCCAAACTGGTCTACGCCGGTCACGTGGCCAACGACACCCCCGGCGGCAACGGTGACGGCGTGGTGGATCCCGGCGAGACGATCGAGCTACAAGTCGACGAGTCCAACACCGGCACCCTCGACGCGACCTCCGTGGCCGGGACGCTGACCACCACCACGACTGGCGTGAGTATCACCGACGACACGGCGAGTTTCCCCGACATTCCCCAGGGGCAGACTCGCCGCTCGGACCCACCCCACTTCACCCTGGTCGTGCCCGGCGATCATCCCTGCGGTCAGCCCATCGCGCTGACCATTCACATGAGCGCGGTGGAAGATCCGGGGAGCTGGACCTCCGACTTCGAGGTGCCCACCGGCACTCCCCAGACCGACACCCTGTTCCAGGACGACATGGAATCCGGCGTGGGCGGCTGGACCCAGCAGACCCTCTCGGGCAACAATCCCTGGGGGCAGACCACCACCGACGCGGCCAGTCCGACCACCAGTTGGTTCGTCTCGAACATCGACACGGTCAGCGATTCGGTGCTGTTGATGACGCAGCTCACCGCTCTGCCGGACAATGCCAGGATGATCTTCCAGCATCGGATCAATTCGGAGTCGGGCTATGACGGTGGTGTGCTGGAGTACAGCACCGATGGTGCGACCTGGCTCGATGCCGGCGCGCTGATCGTTCGCGGCGGTTACACCAACACCATCTCCTCGAGCTACAGCTCCCCCCTGGGGGGTCGGGAAGCCTGGTCGGGAGACTCCGGCGGCTGGCAGGAGGTCGAGGTGGACCTGAGCACCCTGGCCGGCAGCGACGTGCGTTTCCGCTGGCGCTTTGCCACCGACTCTTCGGTCTCCGATGAAGGCTGGTACATCGATGACGTGGTCGTCGATGCCACCTCCTACATCTGCAACCCGGCCGGCCCGGCTCTGCCCGGCGAGGTCTCCGATCCTGCGGGTGGCGGAGCATTGCTGACGGTTGCCAAGCATCCCGATGGTTTCGAGCTGAAGTGGTCGGCGCCGCCGGACGGCGGTCCGGTGGATGTCTACAAGCTCTATCGCTCGGCTCTCGGCGGCCCGTTGACGGCGGTCTGCGAGGCGGACCTGGGCACCGGCCTGTCGATCGTTCTGCCGACCCTCAGCGATCAGAGCGAGTTTGTCGCCGTGGCCCGCAATGCCTCCGGAGAAGGTTCCTACGGCAAGGACAGCGGCGGCAATCCCCGCTCGAAGGCCAAGAGCGGCGACGCCTGCCCCTAGCGTCCAGCGACCGTCTCCCTTCCCGTGGGGTAGAAGCCCCGCACGAAGGACTCCTGGGTCAGCGCTGCGATTCCGGTCACCATGGGGGGGCCGGGAGGTGCCCCACTCGGCGGTCCGGCTGCTGGAGGTGTCGCTGGGGGCCGGGGCCCCGATGGGCGATAATCGCGACCGGCCCGGGGGCTTCCCGCTTCGGGATGCGACGGCGGACGGGCCCGAGGAGCTGTCGTTGACCTCTTCTGCCGCGGTGAACGAGGCCTGTCTGCCTCCTGGAGCCCGCATCGTCGTCGCCCAGCTCGCCTTCATCGGGGACATGGTCTTCACCACGCCCCTGCTCGATGCGCTGCGGGCTCGGTGGCCGGCTTGCCGCATCGCGGTCGTCGGCCGGCCGAGGGCGCTGGAAGTGCTGGAGGACCACCCCGCGGTGGACGATCGCCTGCCCTACGACAAGGACGGGAGCCAGCGGGGTGGTGGCGCACTGTTCTCCCTGGGCCGGCGGATCGCGGCCCTCGAGCCGGCAGCCTTTCTGGGCGTGACCCGCTCGCCCCGGACGGCCCTGCTCGCCACCCTGTCGCGAGCACCGCTGCGGGTGGGTTTTGCCGGTCCCGGCCGCTGGCTAGCCTACCACCGCCGGATACCCCACCCGGGCACGAGCCGGCCGCTGCCGGCCCGACCGCTGGCCTTGCTCGGGCCCCTTGGCATCGACGGCGGCCAGCGGCCACTGCACCTGGAGGTGGGGGTCGCGCGCCGCCGTCGGGCGGAGGAGGATCTGCGGGCTGCCGGCTGGCGGGGGCGCACTCTGGTGGCTCTCGCGCCGGGGGCCAACTACGCCACCAAGCGCTGGCCCGAAGAACGGGTCGCGGGCTTGCTGGATCTGCTCGCCGAGGACGGAGACGTACAGGTCGCGCTCTACGGAGGACCTGCGGAGAAATCTCTGATCGCCCGCCTGAGCGCAGGTCGCGGCGGGAAGGTGCTCGATCGGGGATGCATCGGCCTGGCGCGGCTGGCGGCGGAGTTCGTTCTGGCGCAGGTGGTGCTCTGTGGCGATTCGGGGCCGCTGCACATCGCTCGGGGTCTCGGACGCCGAGTCGTGGGTCTGTTCGGCCCGACCGATCCCGCGCTGGTGGACGATGGCCGGGCGTTCCCCGTGCTGTACCGGGGGCTCGACTGCCAGCCCTGCTCGCCCCATGGCGATCCCCGCTGTCCCCTCGAGCATCACCGCTGCATGGAGGAGATCGGCCCGGAGCGGGTACTGGCCGCATTGCGCGCTGCACTGGAAGCCGACGATGTGTGACTTTCCCTCGGTCCTGCACCTGGACACCGGTCGGGAGTTCCGCGGTGGCCAGCGGCAGGTCGCCTTCCTGGTGGAGGGGTCCGTCCGGCGTGGGGTGCGCACGGGGCTGGTCACCCCTCCCGGTGCGCCCCTGGCCCGGCGCCTGGCCCCTGTCGAGGGGCTGGTCCGGGCCGAGCTGCCCTTCCGCGGCGAGTGGTCCCTGCGTGCCCTGGCCGGGCTGCGGCGGCTGCTGCGCGAAGGCCGCTGGGAGCTGCTGGCCTGTCACACGCCCCACGCCATTTCTTACGCCGCCTTCGCTCGGAGCGATCGCGCGGCGCTGGTGGCCCATCGCCGGGTGGACTTTCCCCTCGGGCGCAACGTTCTGGCCCGGCGCAAGCGTCGCTGGCCCGACCTGTGGCTGGCGGTGGCGGGCAGCGTGGCCAGCCGGCTCCGGCAAGATGGCGTGCCGGCGGAGAAGATCCGGGTCGTGCACTCGGCCGTCGATCCGGCCCGCCTGGTCACCCGTCGTCCCGCCGAGGCGTTGCGGCGGGAGCTGGGAGCCGGGCAGGCGCTGCCCATCGTGGGCAGCGTCGGTGCTCTCGCAGCGCACAAGGGACACGCCAGCCTGATCGAGGCCGTCGCGCGTCTCGAGCGGCCGGCGCGCCTGGTGATCGTCGGCGAAGGCGAGTTGCGCTCTCGGCTCGAGGCTCACGCCCGGCGCCTGGGGCTCGGCGGGCGCGTACATTTCACCGGCCAGCGCGGCGACGTGGCGGACCTGCTGCGGGCTTTCGATCTCTACGTCTTCCCGTCTCTGTCGGGGGAGGGCTCTCCGGCGGGTCTGAAGGAGCCTCTCGCCCTGGGGGTACCCACGGTGGCCAGCGATCTGCCCGCCCATCGGGAGATCGGGATCGATCCGGCCTGGACCTTTCCGCCAGGGGACGTGGGTCGGCTGGCCGAGCGGATCGACGCGGCTCTCGGTGGCGCCGATGCGGCGCCGACGCCCACCCTGGTCCGGCAGGTACGAGAGCGCTTCAGTCCCGAGCGCCTGGTGGAGGCCACGCTCGAGGTCTACCGCGAGGTCCACCGCACGGCGATCGCCTCGGCCGGGGGGAGGAAACGGTGAGGATCCCCGTCGGGTTGCTGCTGTGCGTGATGATCCTGCCGGTACTCCGCGCCGATGCCGGCCAGGGCGAGGAGGCCGCCATCGCGGGGGAGGCGTCACGGCTCGTCGCCGCTCTCGACGGACTGTGGCCGGAGATCGACTGCCGCCTGGAGGAGGGCGATCTGGCCCCCTCCGCTCCCGTCGGGCTGCTGGCTCGCGCGGTGCGGGGGGGAAGTGCCGATCGGATCGAGGCCGTCATCGCCGGCCGGGTGATGGCCGCCTGGCGCCGCTGCCTGAGCCGAGCCCTGCCCGCCCCACCGGCTTTCGAAGATGCCCGGCAGCCGGCTCCCGAGGCCTGGGTGCGCAAGGCGTTGCCGCCGCTGGTGGCCCGAGAAGCGGATCTGCTGGCCCAGGCCCTCGAGGCGCCGAAGGCCGGATCGGCGCGGCGCCTGGCGGCTCGGGCCGCCGCGGCTCGCTTCCGCCGGGTGGCGATGCTTCCGCCGGAGGTGATCGCCCGCCGGCGTATCGACGAACGGGAGCAGGGATTGGCCCTCTACGCCGCCTATCACGCCTTGCTCCGGGCTCGGCACGACAATCCCGCCGGCACGCCCGAGGATTTCACCTACACTCTGGCTCCCGGTCTGCGGGACACCCTGCTCGAAGAGCTACGCCAGGCCGCCGCCGGTCGGCAGGCGGCCTTCACGCCGGAGGTGGCAGGCTTCGCCCAGGCCCTGCTGCTCGATCGGATCCGCCACGGCTGGCGCGCTGAGCTGCGGCGGGGCCTGTGGCGTAGCCTCGACCAACTCCTGGTGCAGCCCGTCCGTCCTTTCGGAAACCAGGGGCAGGAGCCGGAAGTCGGGTCGGAAGCATCCGACCCGACGGTTCCCGGTTGGGAGGCTCAGAGGTAGCGCTGGAAGAGCAGGAAGAGCAGGGGTACCACCGTTCCGGCCAGGACGAACCACTTGCCGCGGCCGGCCAGGCCCTGGCCGCCGCGCAGAACGAGCATTCCGGTGATCGCCAGCAGCAACAGTGCGGCCGCATAGGCGTCGGCGAACCAGGTCCACAGGCCCTTGCCGTGGTTGAGGTGGAGGAAATTCATGTCACGCAGCAGCCAGCGGTCGCGCGGGCGCTCGATGATGGCACGGCCTTCGGTGGCGTGGGCCTCCACGTTCCAGCCGTCATAGAACAGCAGGACCTGCTCGGGGGAGGGGCGAAACGAACGCCTGGGTGGGCCCGGCAGGCCGAGAGCGCCGACCAGGGCGGCGACCATCGTCTCGCGATCGCTGACGGGAATCGCTTCGAAGTGCCTGGTGACACGTTCGAAGCGGTAGTTGGGATTCCACTGGTGGACGTGGTTGACCGCGATGCCCGAGATGGCATAGATGATCGTCAACGCCACGCAGAAATAGCCCAGATCCCGATGGAGGATGTTGTTCCAGCGCCTCCAGGGAAGGCCCCGGCGGCGCCCATCGTCGCTTGCCATCTAGTCGCGGATCACCGCACCGGTACCCTTGATTTGGTAGAAGACCATCGGCTCGGTGACACTGGCGGGGTCGAACTCTTCTCCGTGCTCCTCGGCATGGTGCTGCTTGTAGCGCCGGGTCTGCTCGAGACTCATCTCGATCTTGGTGAACACCCCTTCAGCGACGGCGTAGCGCCCCTTGGCCTCGGCGGGGAAGACGATGGCGCCGTCATCGACCTTGATGCGCAGGTCCTCGAACTCCTTGTCGGAGGCGATGGTGATCCAGCAGCCGCGCTTTTCGCACACGCCGGTGATGGTGCCCTCGACCCGCACCGTCTTGCCGATCCACTTGTCCGGATGGGCGAGAAGCTGGGAGATCGCGACGGTCTCGCCGCCGCTCAGGCCCTGGCCGTAGACCTTGCCAGGGGCATCACCGGCGAGCACCGGTGCGAAGGCCAGGACGATCAGCCCGGCGGCGAGAGCCGCGGCCAGGCGAGAAGTGAGATTCTTCATGACGGTTCCTGTGCTGTCTCCTAGGCGGGGGAGGGGCATTCTAGCCTGCCTCCCCCGCCTGAAGCGAGAGCCTCAGGGCAGACGGCGAATGCGGATCATGGCCACCGGGTTGTTCCAGTCCAGGGTGGCCGGATCCAGGTCGCCTCCACCGTGGAGACCCGGGTGGACCGAGATGAAGCCCTCGGCACCCTCCTCGTGGTGCACGCCGGGGTTGCCGCAGGGCGGGCCGGGGATCTCCTCGCAGGATTCCGTATTGGCCTCGGTGCCAGCGTCGAAGGCCAGGGCCATCCGGCGGCTCAGGCTGGTCGGAAAGCCCAGGCCCCCGATGATCGGCGGCGGTGCGGGCAGCGACGTGGCGCCGAAGAAGGCGTCGTTGGTGCTGGCCAGCATGCCCACCACGCTGAACCAGGGCCAGGGCGCTGCGGCCTCGATCTCGACCGTCAGGGTCTGGCCGGGCAGGATCACGCTGTCGCCCACCGCCACGGCCATCACGCCGGGATCGTCGGCGATGGCCTCGACCAGGGGGCCGGTCATCCCGTCTTCCGCCAGCGGGCGCAGGCCGTCGGGGGCCGGCATGCCGGGGGTGAAGAGGGCGAAACCCTCGGCATGGGCCACCACCACGGGCGGCGTCATCACCTGAGCGCGGGTGAGGTTGGTGATCGAGACCTGGTAGCGGACGGCGGACTGGGCCAGGGCCGGCGCGGCGGCGAGCAGGACGAGCAGGGCGAGAGAAAGTCGACGATGCATGGGCTTCTCCTCTAGTTGGGGACCCCGCGACAGGCGGGATCGACGACTCTCTGAGCTTGCCCGCGCCGTTTCACGCCCCCTTCGCCGGGAGTTCACGATTCGATCACGTCCCGCGTGCGGTTTCGGGAGGGCTCAGGAGGCGACGGCCTCGAGAGAGAAGAAGAAGGTGCTGCCCTGGCCGGGAACGCTGTGGGCCGTCACGCTGCTACCGTGCAGCTCGAGAATCCGGCGCGTGATGGCCAGGCCGAGACCGGCACCCCCGTCATCGCCCTCCCGGGCCGGAGCGGCGCGGAAGAAGGCGTCGAAGACCCGGGGCAGTCGCTCGGGGTCGATGCCACGGCCGGTGTCCTCCACCGCTACGCCCACCGTTCCCCGGTCGTCGAGCCGGGCCCGAACGGTCACCCGTCCCCCTGCCGGGGTGTGGCGCAGAGCGTTGTCGAGCAGGTTTTCGAGGGCCCGCTCGATCAGGCCGATCTCTCCGTTGACGAAGGGGAGCTGTGGGGGGATCCGGGCCTCGATCCGAACCCCCGCTTCCCGGGCCCGCAGCTCGAGTTTCTGGATCAGGTCCATCACCAGCTCCGCCAGACAAAAGGGCTCGGCCCGGGGACTTTCGAACTGGGCATCGAGCTTGGCCAGCTCGAAGAGATCGTCCACCAGCCGGGAAAGGCGGTCGGCGTGGCGCAGAGCGGTCTTCACGTGAGCGCGCTGTTCGTCCGGCGAGAGCGTGCCTTCCTTCAGCACCAGGGTTTCCAGGTAGCCCTTGAGGGAGGCCAGGGGCGTGCGCAGGTCGTGGGAGACGCCGGCCACCATTTCGCGGCGGAGGTTGTCGTTCTTCTCGAGCTGCGCGAGGAGTTCGCTGATGCGCTCGGCCATCCGGGTGGCGCTCGAGCCGAGGCGGGTGATCTCGTCGTTGCCGCCGATCTCCGCATCGAGTCGACCGCGACAGTCCCGAGCGGTGAAGGCCTCCACGGCGGCACTCAGGCGGCGCAGACGTCGGGTCAGCACGCTGAACAGGGCCAGCCCGGCGATCAGCGCCACGGCGAGCACCACCGCCAGCCCCGTCAAGCCGAGGCGAAGGATGTAGCTTTCCTGCAGCATGGCCGCCACCGAGGCGTACTCGTCGCCACCGAGGATCACGTAGAGATAACCCCAGTAGGCGTCGCCCACCATCATCGGGGCGACGGAGAAGACCTTCTCGCGGCCGGCGTGCCGCGGGTCGTCACCGCGGATGATGCGGCCGGTCCTCTCGCCGAGGAAGCGCTCGATGGGTTCGAGTCGGACCCGCTCGAGGGGCAGTGGACCCGGAGCGTTGTAACGCACGATCCGGCCGTCGAGATCGAGCAGGTAGACCTCGATCGCCGGGTTGATCACCATCAGGTCATGGAACACATCTGCGAGGGCCGCCTCGTCGATCTTGCCGTCGACCGCCAGCAGCCCCTCGCCGACCAGCTTGGCGGCGAGATCGCGGTGCAGGCCCTGCTGAAGCTCCTCGGTATACAGCCGCGTGGTGACCAGGGTGATCACCAGGTAAGCCGCTCCGAAGAGGGTCAGAATCACCGTCAGGCCCAGGGCCAGCGAGGCGTAGAGCGAGCGGGGCATCAGGGGCACCCTTCACCCCCTTCGAACTCGCCGAACTTGTAGCCCACGCCCCAGACGGTGAGAATGAAGCGGGGCTTGCGCGGGTCGCGCTCGATCTTGCCCCGCAGGCGGTTGATGTGGGAGTTGACCGTGTGCTCGTAGCCTTCGTGGCCATAGCCCCAGACCTGGTCGAGAAGCTGGGCCCGGGTGAAGACCTGTCCGGGGTGACGGGCGAAGGCCATCAGCAGATCGAACTCGCGGGCGGTCACTTCGATCTCCTCCCCGCCGCGCAGCACCTGCCGGCGGCTGGGGTCGATGGTCAGCTCACCGGCGTGGATCGTCTCCTGTAGGTCGCCGTCCCGACCCGGAGCCCGGATCGCATCGGTGCGCCGGAAGAGGGCCTTGATCCGGGCTCTGAATTCCAGGACGCTGAAAGGCTTGGTCAGGTAGTCGTCGGCACCCAGCTCGAGACCCAGGACCCGGTCGGCTTCCGAGGAACGGGCGGTGAGCATCAGCACCCCGATCCAGGTGTCGCGCTCGCGGATGCGACGGCAGATCTCCAGCCCATCGAGGTCCGGGAGCATCAGGTCGAGCACCACCAGGTCGGGAGGCGCCGCCTCGAGCTGCTCGAGTCCGTCTCGTCCCGCCGCCGTCGCCACCACCTCGCAGCCCAGATCTTCCAGGTGCAGGGTGATCAGCCGGCGCAGGTCCGGGTCGTCTTCGATCACAAGGGCTCGCTTGGGCATCCGAAAACCTTCTCGTCGGGGCAGGCCAGACCATTGTGGATTATGGAATTCACGAGACTATCACGGGGTTCTCACGTGGGATTCCAGCCCGCTCCCGGCGGCTGGCGCATCTCCGGGGGGAGCAGGCGGAGGTGGGCGCCGCATCCGGCGCGGCAGTCGGAGGCGCCGAAGCC
>JALTMS010000586.1 GCA_027001345.1 Acidobacteriota bacterium
ACCTGCTCGGGCTCGCTGACGATGTAGACCGTCTGGCCGAAGAGAATCAGCGCTCCGAGTAGAATGATGGCGACAGACAACAGGCCTTTCATCGTTCACCTCCCTTCGGCTTGGCCGCGACAGGCAACGCAGACCCGGTTCCCGAGAGGTCGAGCAGCGGCAACACGTTCTTCAGCTTCTCATCCACCACGATCTTGTCGCCCATCGAGGGCAACACGGCAGCGATGGTTTCGAGGTAGATCCGCCGGCGCGTGACCCGCGGCGCCTTGCGGTATTCTTCGTAGAGCGCCAGAAAGCGTGCTGATTCGCCCTTGGCGTTGTTGACTCTCTCGATGGCGTAACCTTCGGCGCGGCTGATCTTTTCTGCAGCCTCGCCCTTGGCCCGCGGAACGGCCTTGTTCCTCGCAGCCTCCGCCAAGTTGATCAGCTTCTCCCGCTCCTGCTCGGCCTGGTTGACCTCGTTGAACGAATCCTTGACCTTTTCGGGCGGATTGACATCCTGCAAGACGAGCTGCTCGACCTGAATGCCGGTGTCGAACTTGTCGCACAGCTCCTGCAAGCGCGCCTTGGCGTCGTCGGCGATCTGCGCCCGGCCGATGGTCAGCACCTCATCGACGCTGTGATCGCCGATAACCTCCCGCATCACTGCCTCGGAGAGATCGCGGAAAGTCTCCTCCACGCTGCGAACCCGGAAGAGAAAGCGGTAGGGATCACCGATGCGATACTGCACGATCCACTCCACGTCGGCCACGTTCAGGTCGCCGGTGAGCATCAGCGACTCCTCTGGGTAGTCCTTGCCCGAGTAGCGCGTCACCCGGCCGGCCTGCAGGGTCCGGAAACCGAACTCTTGCTTGAGCTGGCGGCGCGTGGGCACCTTGTAGACCTGGTCGATGAAGGGGATCGCCACCCTCAGGCCGGGCTCCATCGTAAAGCCGCGATACTTGCCGAGGCGGAGGACGACGGCTTCCTCATCGGGCCCGACCTGGTAGAAGGACAGTGAGGCGACAAGGATCAGCGCCAGCACGAAGACGACCCCGACGATCGTCTTGCGCGGCAACTGCGAGAGCCGGGGGATCTGAATCTCTGGCGCCTCGTGGGGCCAGCGGGACTTGGTATCCATGTTTTTTCTCCGGTTGACCGCTCGAGCAACAGCCTTCTACGCGTCCGAGCGGAGGAACTTGCACCCCCACAGCCTACACCAGCAGGCGGGGCCCCTTGGGCAGGACGGAAAGAAAAGCGGTGCGCAGCATCTCCCATCTGACAAGTCTTCGGGAGATGCGAATGCGTATCGTTGGATCGAGCCGGCGAGGATGATCGCCGAGCTGCTCGAGGGTGCGCAGGCCCAGTACAGCGGGAAGGGCAGTGGCTATCCGCACGGGCCAGGCCCGCACCGGGATCCTCGCCGCCAGTGCCAGACCTGCGATCAGACCGCGGCGGGCACGTCGCCCGTAGCGGTCGAGCACAGGCGCCAGTGGCTCGAGCCACTCCCCCCGCAGCAGATCCCCGGGCTGCAGGCCCACGGCTGCAAGCTCATCGAGGGGAAGGAAGCACACGCCCCGTTGCAGATCGCGGGGCAGGTCACGCAGGATGTTGACCAGTTGCAGCGCCCGACCATAACGGCGGGCCTCGGCTTCCAGCATCGGCAGGCATCGCGCCGGAAAGGGATGGACGTGGCGATGGACCAGGCGCACCCAGAACGGCCCGACGCAACCGGCGATACCATCCGTGTAGGCCAGCAGGGCCGCAGCGTCGGGCCAGGCCACCGGCCTCTCTTGGCCCGAGAAAAACCAGGCCAGTTCCCCTTCCATCGTCCGGAGGAGTCGGGAGAGGACCTGCCGCACCTCTTCCTGGTCTACCGAATCGAGCTTGCCGAGACGCGTGAGCAGGACATCGATCCGGCCGAGCAGGGCTTGTTCGGCCCGGGTCACGGGATCGGCTGCGACCGGCGCGGGCCCGGCTTCCAGAATCTCGAGGTCTACCGGTCCCGAATCGCTTGCCGCGATCGCCGAACGCAGCACCTCGAGCACCTTCAAGCGCCGGCTCGGGGGCGCCAGATCAGTGTCGGCGATGGTGTCGGCGGCACGGGCGAGCAGATAGGCCACTTCCACCGGCTCCCGCATGGAGCGCGGCAAGGCCGCCATGGACAATGCGAACGAGCGACTGGTGCGACGCAGGATCTCTCGTTGATCTGGACTCGAATCCGGGTTCATCACCGTCCATCCTACCGCGGATGGACGTCGTGCCCCTCCTGATCGACAGTCAGCCGAAGAGCTTGCCCAGCGCCCCCTTGCCCTTGGCCAGAATGTCGCCGACGTCCGCATCTCCATCGCCGTCGACCAGCTTGCTCAGCATGTCGACCGCGGCACCACCGAGGCCCTGGAGTCTGCTGCGCTCCTGCCCGAGCAAGGATGCCAGCTCATCGACGCCCAGACCCTGCTCCCGCCTGGCCTTGCCGAGCGCACCGAGGACCAGCGGAGCCGCCATCGCCAGCACCTTGCTGACCGCGCTCACATCGAGACCCGAAACCTTGCTGATTCCTTGCTCGATCTTCGCCTGCTTGCCTCCCAGGACATGCCGCAGGATCCCCTCGCCGGAACCGGAACCGAGCTTCCCGATCAACCCCTCCGCGTCCTCGAGCTGCGAACCGTCGTGATCGCGCTCGAGCGCCGAAGCCAGGGCCTGCGCACCCGCCGGAGTCGAGGCATTGCGAGAAAGTGCGCTCAACAGCGTCGGAAGTGCCGCACCGATGGCACTGCTCGTACGCTGCTCGTCCGCACCGATCGACTCTCCCAGCTTTT
>JALTMS010000587.1 GCA_027001345.1 Acidobacteriota bacterium
AATGCCCAGCTCTCGCGAGAGATAAACATCGCCGACCGCGAAGGGCAGATGGGTGGTCACCGCCGCCAGCTCGTCGACCGCCAGCCCCGCGCGATCGAGCGCCTGCCGCGCTGCGGGAACGTTGGCTTGGGGCATCATCGCCCGCGCCACGCGACCCTGACCGGCGGCGAGCAACTGAATCTCGATCCCGGGCTCCTGCGCCAGCTCCCGGGCCCGCTCGCGGCTGGTAAGGATCATCCCCGCATTGCCGTCGGCCGGATGGGTCTGGGTGCCGAAGGTCACGCTGCCCCCCTCGACCACGGGACGCAGGCGCGACAGCTTCTCCGCATCGGTGGGGAAAACCCCCTCGTCGCCGGAGACGCTGGCCAGAACCTTCCCCCGGGCGCTTTTCACCTCCACCGGCGTGACCATGAAGCGCCGCAGGAAGGCGCTGTCGTCACCGAGGGCGCGCTGGTACTGCTGGTGACGCAGGAGTGTGACCTCCTCCTGCTCCTGGCGACTGATCTCCGAGGCACGCGCCACGTTCTCGGCGGTGACCACCATCGCGCAGCGAGCCAGCGGATCGCGGCCAAAATTGTCGAGCACCCAGTTCTCGCTCTTGCCGGTGCCCCCGGGCCCCGACGGATCCGGGTAGTAGATGTGCGGGCCGTTGCTCGTGCGGTCAGCCGCCACGGCCAGGAAGATCTGCGCCGCCCCTGTGCTCAACTGCTCGGCCCCGTAGGCCAGGCAGCGCGCCGAGGTGGCACAGGCCTGAGAGATCGTCGGGCCCGTGATCGTGTCCAGGCCCATCAGCCCCGCAAGCCAGGGCGCACCGTAGAACGACCCCCGCGAGGGAATCGTCGTCCCCAGGCAAATACCGTCGAAGACCTTGCCATCGATGCCCCGCTCGTCGATCGCCCGGCGGGCGATCTCCGCGGCAAAGGGAATCGGCTCCAGGGTGGCAAAGCTACCCTGCCACTTGCTGAACGGCGTGCACCAGTAACCGCCGTAAGGAATGAACACCTGACCGTGGGACATAGCGGGCCTCCCAGCGACAGCAGACTATCAGCCTCCGCCCTCCAAGTGAACACCACAGCCGATTCGGGCCACCCGACAAGGATCCATGCCCCACGAGCCCTCCAGCTCGCCGCCTGAAGATCATGGGCTGACCGGTCCTGGCCCGGATCATGCACCAGCGCTTCGGCTGAAACGCCGCAACTGGCGGCTGGCCGGGCTAGTCGGGCACGAGGACAACGCTGAGCGAAACAGGTTCACGCCGTTTGAGCTTGATGTGGTCAACACGTACTGTTGCGAACCCCCGCCTCTTGACAGTGAGATGGTAGGTTTCGGACGCCGGCAGATGGAACTTGACCCACTCTGTCTTCGAAATGTAGGCCCGCCAGGCCCGAGCACCATCCGTCGTTCGCACTTCCACATAGCCACCATCGGCCTTGGTAGCACGCTTCGATCCGCGCTGTGTGGTCACATGGACTCGGAGTGTGGCTGCATCACGCAGGTCTGCATGCAGTTTCACGCGGACACTCGTTGTGAATCCAGAGGTAATCGTGAGATTCTCTTGCTCAAATGGCTCACATTCGGCGGAGAAAACTCGAAGCCTGTAGTTCTTCCCAGGAAGGACTTTAAAAGAGGCGACGCCGTGAAGATCGGTAAGCGTGTGGTATTGCTGGCCAGTCGGAGAGGAGAGCATGACCCTGGCGCCGGGAAGGGGCTCTTGGATTCCCTTCTCGTGCTCCAAGAAGACCAGAACGTCCAGCCGACCCAAATCAGTCCCGAGGGCAGCTTGCCCGAAGGCAGCCAAGGCAAGTAGGACGTAGCCGGTCCTGTGGCTGATCATTTCGATTGCACTCGACTGAACTCCTTCCTCATAGGTCTATCCTACCAGGAAACTGCGCCGGGGTTTCTACCGCGCAGGCTCCTAGCTCAGCACGATCTCCCCACCTTCGAGGCGTACCACCACATTCCCCCCGTGCTCGAGGCGACCGAAGAGGATCTGCTCGGTCAGCGGTTTCTTGATCGTCTCGTCGATCACCCGCGCCAGGGGCCGGGCGCCAAAGGCCGGGTCGTAGCCTTTCTCCGCCAGGTGTGCACGAGCCTGGTCGGTCAACTCGATGTTGACCTTGCGGTCCTTCAGTTGCCGGCGCAGCTCGTCGATGAACTTGTCCACGATGCGCTCCATCACATCCGGTGTCAGTGGTGCAAAACCCACCCGCGCATCGAGGCGGTTGCGGAATTCCGGGCTGAACAAGCGCTCGTAGGCCTGCTGATCGGCGCTGGCCGCCGTTCCGCCGGCGAAGCCCACCTGGCGCTGGGCCATCTCCCTCGCCCCCACGTTGGAACTCATCAGCAAGATGACCTGGCGGAAATCGGCTTCCTTGCCGTTGGTATCGGTCAGCGTGCCGTGGTCCATGATCTGCAAGAGAATGTTGAACACTTCCGGGTGAGCCTTTTCCACCTCGTCGAGCAGCAGCACCGCGTGGGGCGACTGGGACACCGCCTCGGTCAGCAGCCCGCCCCGGTCGTAACCCACGTAACCCGGAGGGGCGCCCACCAGGCGGGAAACGCTGTGGCGCTCCATGTACTCGCTCATGTCGAAGCGCAAGAAGGCGATGCCCAGCGCCTCGGCGAGCTGGCGCGCCAACTCCGTCTTGCCCACTCCCGTCGGACCGGTGAGCAGGAAGCTGCCGATGGGTTTCTCCGGCGAGCGCAGCCCCGCCCGGGAGACCTTGATCGCCGCCACCAGAGTGCCGATCGCCTCGTCCTGGCCATAGATCACCGCCTTGAGCTGCT
>JALTMS010000588.1 GCA_027001345.1 Acidobacteriota bacterium
TCGGGATGCACCAGCGCCCATTCGAGCAACTGGCACCAACAGGCGTCCTTCGGCGAGGCGTTGAGCAGAAAGGCGAGCACCCGGCTGCGCACCCGGCTGTCGTCGTGCTCGAGCAGGGCGTAGCCCAGGTTGCGAGCACGTTCCATCGGCAGCCGTCCGACCAGCGGCAGCAGCGCGGAGACATCGTCGAACGGCAGCTCCCGCGCGCGTTCGATGACATGCTGCCAGCAGCTCTCGCCGAGTCGAACGGTCAGCTTGGCCAGTTCTTCGGCCACTGCCTGTCCGCGACGGCCACGGATCGCTCGCGCAATGGCGAGAATCGAGCCCGCCCCTCCCACTGCCAGCAGCGCCTCGAGTTCCGGCGTCAGCGAGCCGAGATCCTGCGCCGAGGCCACCAGCGCCTCGATCACTTCGGGCTCCTCGAGACGGGCGATCAAGTCGAGCCCAGCCCGGCGAACAGGATCGGGGCTCTGCTCGGACAAGGCCAGGCGGCGGGCCATCAGTGTCACGTCGCGCAAGGAATCCCACGGCCCGGTACGCGCCACCCGAGGCAGCAGCTCCGTCGCACGCTCAATCAGCGCCAGGCGGTCAGCGTCCTCCAGCGGCTCCCCGACGAGCAGGGCGGCGATGACGGAGGTCGCGGCACCAGCGGCCGTGGTCTCCAGGGACATGGATCCTCCTTACCAGGCCAAAATTGGTTGTTCGGACGCCGGGCGCAACCTCCCCTGGAGAGGGGTGACCCGTTCCCTCCCCTTCCCAAAGGCGCGGTTCGTCGCTCAGGGAGCCTTGACGGCGGCGCTGACCCGGATCTGGGCCTCCGGGTAGTCCGGATCGGTGGTTCGCACGATGATTGCCGCCCGATGAATGCCCTCGGGCGTGTCGGGGCTGAGGGTGACCGTGATCCACACGTCCCCCTCCCGGGGCAGGAGCACATTGGCCAGGTGGCCGGTGCCGTCGTCGGAACGGGCGGCGACCTTGGCCGCTTCGAACGAGACGCTGATGTTCGGATTGTCGGACTCGACGCCGGTGATCTTCATGCCCTCGCGGTGCGGGCGGGCCAGAACCTTCTCTTCCTTGGCCTTTCCTTTGACCGTGCGGAGATAGACCATCGGGCGAGGCAGGAACTCGAGGGGTGTGAAGAGCTGCATCTTGACCTGCAGGATGACTCGTTCAGATCCAGGAGCGTTGGTCAACACTGTGGTGGTCTTGGAATTCTTGCCGGTGTGCAGCGTCTTGGTGTTGATCCGCAGCCGGACCGCCGCGGTCTCCCCGGGGGCGATGACCTTCGGATACTCGGGGACGGTACAGCCGCACTGAGGTAGCACATCCTTGATCTTCACCGGTTCGTCGCCCGCGTTGGTGAAGAGAAAGTCGTGCTCGAGCACGGCTCCCAGCTCGACCTCCCCCGCATTCCAGGACTTTTCATCGATCACCAGATGCCCGGCAGCCAGAGCGGGGCCGGAACCGATCACCAGCCCTGCCAGAATCACGACGAACGCTCCCGCAACAGCCCGATGCATCACAGCTACCTCCGTCCAGGAAAGGATCCGGGGAAACACCCGAAGCCCGCCCACGCTCGACCTCTCGGCCCTCGCGGGGCGACGCCACTTCGCGCTGGCGCCCACCGAATATAACTTCGCCACGAGCCGAGGGCACGTCGACTGCGGTCGGCGTCAGACGGGAAAACGCAGCCGGGCGGCCATGCCTCCCGCCTGCTCGAGCGGGGCCCCGCGAGCGATGACGTGCACCTGCCCCCCATCCGCGAGCACCTTCTCGGCCAGCCGAGCCGTCAGATCGCAGCGCGCCAGCCGACCCGAGCACGCGGGGCAGGCGGCCGCTGGGCGGCCCGGGCCGAGCAGCCCGCAGGCGCGGCAACGCCAGCCGTAGGTGACCAGCCTTTCGAGTACGAGCAGCTCTTCGATGGCTCCGGCGTTGGCCGCCTGGCAGCAAGAAGCCCCGGTCGTCACCGCCAGCCCCGATCCCAGAGCCTCCTCGAACACCCGCCGCACCTTGACCAGGTCCTCCTCGTCGGCCTGTTCCTCGATCGCCTGCAGCACCACCTGCGTCACCTCGGGCAAATCCGCCGTCTGGGTCAAGGTGATCTCCCGCGGGCTCCGGGCCACGGCACGCGGTGGGAGCGCGGCTCGCAGCAAGGCCAGAGCAGCCGCCGGTCCGGAGAGCAGGAGCCGGGCCCCGGGATGCTGATCGGCCACTCGCACAAAGGCCTCGGCGACCTCGCGCAGGTGCCGCTCACGCTGCCAGTCGATGTGCCGCTGGTAGCGCATCTGAGACCAGCCTCCCTGGGCATGACGGCCGGGGATCTCGGGGCGCTCGAAGGCGGATGTCTCTTCTGGAGAGCCGAATGCGAACTCCCAGATACGGGCGGAACGCGAATCGACCTGGCAGACCACCGCACCGTGGAAGACTCCCGCCTGCCTGGCGAGTTGCAACACGTGCGGGACCTGCCGGACCACGAGCTGGTTGTCGAAGGCACGCGGTGCTTCGACCTCGAGCCACAACCCGCGACCAGCCGAGGAGAACAGCGCCAGCCCCCGACCACCGGACGCCTGACCGGGTGCCAGTCGCCCCTCGACCGACCGCCGGATTCGACGGATGTCCGTCTCGAGGGATTCCTCGTATGGCCCCTGGAGTGCGCGCGCGGCTCGGAGCTCTCTGAGCCGTGCGCGGACGAAGACCCGAGCAGCTTCCCGGCGCGCCGGATCCTCCTTGCGCAGATCCAGATAGAGCGAGACGACCGGAGGGCCCTGATCCTGGTAGC
>JALTMS010000589.1 GCA_027001345.1 Acidobacteriota bacterium
AGTCGGACATCACACCGACGACCACGAAACCCTTGTCCTTGTACTTCGCGTAAAGTTCCTGCAAATGCGGCATGGCCGCCACGCAGGGGGCACACCAGGTGGCCCACAGATCGACCAGGGCCACCTTGCCCTCGGTCACCGAGGTCAGGGGGTGGGACTTGCCGTCGAGACCGGTGAGCGTCACATCCGGGGCCTTCTCACCCGCCGTCACGAAAGTCGGCCGACACTGCGCCTCGCCAGCGGCAGCCGATGCCGCCTGGTCGCCGCCACCACCGCATGCCGCCATCAGCAGCATCACCGAGACCGCTGCAACCACGGCCAACGGCCCCCGCCCGACCCTTGCCATACTCGTCACGTCCATCGTTCCCTCTCCATCCGGTCGCTGCTGGTCTCGAGCCCGAGACGCGACCGGCAGGGCATCATACCGGCGCCGACGCCCACGGGCACACCCCTCCGCCCGCCCCGGAGGGTGCGCCCGGTAGCGAGCTGGAGTACTTTTGGGGCTGCATCGCCCGTCCGTCGAGGCGGAAGCACGGAGAAGACATGGACGACATCCGACCGGTCGCTGCCAACGGAGCCGAGGTACCAGGGGGCGGCGAGGCGTTGCTCGCACGACCCAAGAGCGTGGTCCGCGAGTACGCCGAGACGATCGTCATCTGCGTGCTGCTGGTGATGTTCCTCCAGGGCTTCGTGGTGATGCGCTCGAAGGTGCCCACCGGCTCGATGCTCAACACCCTGCTGATCGGCGATTACATCCTGATCAACCGCAACCTTTACGGAAGCCCGGGGCAGCCACCGGCACGTTGGCTCGGCCAGCGTGAGATTCGCCGCGGTGACGTGATCGTCTTCCAGAGCAAGGAAGATCCCGAGATCGACCTGGTCAAGCGGGTCATCGGTCTGCCGGGAGAAACCATCGAGCTGCGCCGGGGCCGCATCTTCATCGACGGCCAGTTGCTCGACGAACCCTACGTCCTGCCCGAGCACAACCTTGCCCTGCCCAGCATGCCGCCGCGCGTGGTACCCGCCGATTCCTATTTCATGATGGGCGACAACCGGGACAATTCCCGCGACTCACGTTACTGGGGCGCGGTCCCGCGCCCGCTGGTCAAGGGGCGCGCGTTCCTGATCTGGTGGTCTTACGAAGAGCAGCGCAACGACCACCTCAATACCGGCTTCAAACGCCTGGTGTCCATTGCGCGCAAGATCCCCCACCTGATTTCGAAAACCCGCTGGTCCCGCCTTTTCTCGCGCATCCGCTGACCGCGGCGTGGAGCGCAGAAGATCGCTCGCCGTGGGCCTCCGCGCCTCGGCGGCCGATCGGGGCGAGCCGGAGGGTATCGAGACGAACGCGCGGCGAGGGCACGAGCGCTCCGTCAGCGCCCCCCTTCACGCTGTTCCGGCCGAGAAACATTCTTCGCTCCAGGGTGCTCGAGCTGGAAGTTGACCGGAGCCGGGGTCACCCGGCCGGCGAGATCGACCCGGGAGTGGACGCGAAAGCGCCGATCGTCCGCGACCGGAAAATCCTCCCGCCGATGGGCACCCCGACTCTCCTCCCGCCACAGGGCACAGCGCGCGAGCGACGCGAGAACCAGCACCATGTTGGCCACCTCCCGCGACGGCCGGGGATCGCCCTCTTCCGCGTGGCGGTCGTTCTGGACGATGGAGTCGAGTTCGGCGAGCACCCTTTCGAGACCCGGCCGAGAACGCACGATTCCCAGAAAGCGCTCCGCGAGTTCTTGCACTTGAGCCCGCCTGCCGGGATACAGGCGCGGAGAAGGCGGCGCAGCGGGCGGTGCGGCGGGCAGTCGACACTCGGCGTCGCCGAGCATGGCCTTCGCCGCGCGGGCGCCGAAGACCAGCCCCTCGAGCAGGGAGTTGCTGGCCAGACGATTGGCACCATGCACACCGGTGGTCGCCACCTCCCCGGCAGCGTAGAGACCGGGAATCGTGGTCCGGCCCCACAAGTCGGTCACCACCCCGCCCATCGCATAGTGGGCCGCGGGACGTACGGGAATCGGCGTCCGCAACGGGTCGAGGCCGTAGCGGCGGCAAGCGGCGAGCACGCCGGGAAAGCGACGCTCGACGAAGGCCGAGTCGAGTCCCGCCAGATCCAGTAGCACCGGCCTTCCCTTCTGGCGCAGGATCTCCCGGGCGATGCCCCGGGCCACCACGTCCCGCGGCGCCAGTTCTCCCCGCGGATCGATGCGGCTGAGAAAGCGCTCTCCCTCTTCGTTGCGGATCACGCCACCCTCGCCGCGCAGCGCCTCGGTGAGCAGAAAAGCGGGTGCCCCGGGCAGGGCCAGAGAGGTCGGATGGAACTGCACGAACTCCAGGTCGCCGGCCAGGCAGCCGGCACGCAGGGCGAGGGCCAGACCATCTCCGGTAGCTTCCGGTGGGTTGCTCGTCACCGCCCAGCAGCAGCCCATCCCCCCGGTGGCCAACAGCACTGCCGGAGCCAGCACATCGAAGGGCTGCCCGTCGGCCAGTCGCAGGCGGGCCCCCACCGCGCGTCCCCCATCGAGCAGAATGCTCGTCGCCATCGCGCCGGCCAGGCGCTCGATCTTCTCCTCTCGGCGCACCCGTTCGATCAGGGTGCGGATGATTTCCCGGCCGGTGGCATCTCCCCCGGCGTGGAGGATGCGGGCCGTCGAATGGGCCGCCTCGCGAGTCAGGTGGTAGCGGTTGTCTTCGCGATCGAAACGCGCGCCCCACTGGATCAGCCGGCGGACTTCCTCGCCACCGTCCCGTACCAGCACCCGCACGGCGGTCTCGTCGCACA
>JALTMS010000590.1 GCA_027001345.1 Acidobacteriota bacterium
GGTGGGGTGGGCAACGGTGTCGCGGAGCGGGCCGTTTGCACGGTCCTCCTCGATGGGTCGGAGACGGGAGGCGAGAAGCAACTGGCTGTCTACTCCCTTTCCATTCCGCCCCTCGTCTCCGGACCGTGGAAGGTCGATCTGGTCTTTGCGGAAGACGAGGCGGTTCCCGACTACTCGCTGCCAGCGGCTGCCGGTATCGATTCCTCCCGCGACCGCCGCGGTGCCAGGGTGGTGCGGCAGGTGTGGCAGAAGGTCACCAACATCGACAACCCGCACTTCCAGTGTTCTCTCGCACAGCGTCCGACCGACGTGGTGGTCTGGGGGCCCGGTCCCAAGCTGTATCTGAACTGGTCCGGACGAGGACAGTTCTACGAAAACTATGTCACTTCCCGATCCTCGCGAGGGGCCGGCTATTTCATGGGCCCCGACAGCAGCGGATGTCCTGCCCCGATGGGCGGTGGGAGCGATGAGGGGCCGAATACCGGTGATGATCCGATCGGCGTGGCCATGACCCACGGCCTCGATTCCAACGCGCGCTTCTTCGTCGCCTCGCATGCATCCGGCACGGTGTCCGTCTTTCGCCGGCAGGATCCAGCCTTGCCGGGAAAACCCGGAGAGGTCAACTACGACGGAACCATCGACCTCGGCAGTGATTCCCGGGCGGAGGACATCGCGGCGCAGTCGGGATACCGGGACTGCTACGTGATCGAAGACCTGGTGTTGACGGTCGCCGAGGGAGAGGGAATACGTCTTGACTGGTCGCCCGGTCCGATCGCGGACTCCGCAGTCTTCGTCACCTATCGCGCGACGCTTCTCGATCCGGCCGGGGCCGATCCGGGGCCGCCGCAGAGCCTGGACGACAAGGTCCCGACGGGTCCCTGGATGCCTCTCGAATCGTGCTATGGGAAGGAGTCCTGTACCGATTCGCTGGTCCCCAACCAAAGCTATGCGTATCTCGTCGATATCGCGAACTGAGGACAAGTGGTTTCGGGGCGTCGCGCTCCTGCTCGCGGCCGTGGGGATGTGGATGCTCGAGAGCTGTGGCGCTTGCCCACAGGTCGCGTCATCCGACGACCAGCGAGACGAACTCTCCCGGCTGCGGCTCAGATGTGTGGCCGAAGCGCTGGACGAGCAGGCCTGCCGGAGCTACGTCATCGCAGCGGCGAGCAGCGAGCGCATCGAGGAAGCCAGGCAGGCTCTCGCTTCGCTCGAGAAGACGAACGGCTCTTCCTGGCTTCCTCCCTATCTCCTGGGTGAGCTGGAATTCCGTGCGGGTCGGCCGCTGGACTCCCGTGATCACTACCGGCGCTGCCTCGAGCGCGCTCGGCGAGGCGAGGCCGCCCGTGGCGAGTCGCGGTGCTTGAACCGGCTGGGGGGGATCGCCCTGCTCGAGCACGACGCCGCCGAGGGGCGCGGGCTCTTCGGGCAGGCGCTCGAGGCGGCGCGGAGGTCGGAGGATCCGCGCCTCGAGGCGATCGTCCTGAGCAATCTTGCGAGACTGGATCGGGATGCCGGGAAGTTCCACCAGGCGCGGGCGACGATGGAGCAGGTGGTCGAGGCTCTCCAGCGGGCGGGGGCGGAGGATCTGCTGCGGAGCGCGCTGTACAACCTCGGCGAGATCGAGAGGCAGCTCGGGCTCTACCGCGCTGCGGAACGCCGCTTCGAAGAGGTCAGTCGGCTCGCCCTGGCCGCCGAGGACCGGCAGACCGTGGTCTACTGCACGATCGGCTCCGGACTGGTGCTGCTCGAGCAGGATGAGATCGAGCAGGCGCTGGCGCTTTTCGATCGAGCAGCGGCGGAGGGGGAGGAACTCGGTGAACGCAAGCTCGCGGCCCACGCGGCGCTGCTCGCCGGTCTGGCGCGGATTCGTCTCGGTCGTCTGGACGAGGCGGCGGAGGACTTGCAGCGGCGCATCCTCGGCCGGGACCCGTCGTGGGACGAGCTGAGGCTGCGGCGGCTCGTCTACCTGGCGGAGGCGCAAAGGCGGCGCGGTCACCTGGACGAGGCGCAGGAGGCCTTCGATGAGGCGAGCGCGATCGCTGCCGGGCGTGACGTTCCGGCGGAACTCTTCGACATCTACCTGGGGCGCGCCATGCTCTACCGCGCCCGCGGCGAGCACGACGCAGCGGTCGGCGAGGCGAGGGCAGCGGTCGATCTGGTCGATGGGTTGCGCGAGCTTCTGCCGGATCCTTCGGAACGCGCTCGCTTCGTCCACGCCTGGGCTGATGCCTACCTGGTGCTTGCCGCCTGTCTTGTGGTCCGGGACGGGCGGTTGAGCGAGGAAGTCTTCTCCACGGTCGAGGCCGCCCACGCGCGATCGCTGCGAGAGGCGATGAATGCAGCGGGCATCGGCAGGCGGATGCCGCGGCAAGTCGGGCTTGCGGGGCTCCAGCGTCGACTCCGGCAGGGGGAGATGCTCGTCGAATTCCTGCTCGGTGAGGAGGAATCGCTGCTGCTGGCCATCGGCAAGGATCGGCGGGAAGTTCACTTTCTTCCCTCTCGGCGGGAGTTGTCTCGAAGGATCGCGAGCCTTCGCGCCGTTCTCTTGCAGCCCCTCACCAGTGCGGGAGCGCGTCTGGAGCCCGAGGCCGCCTTCCGGCGCTACGTGAAGGTGGGATACGGACTCTTCGAGACGCTCCTCGGCACTCAGGAGGAGAGACTGTCCTCCATCGAGCGCCTGCTGATCGTTCCGGACCGCGACCTCTATCTCCTTCCCTTCGATGCTCTGCCGCTCGAAGCTGTCGATGGCGACAATCGCGCTGCCTTCC
>JALTMS010000591.1 GCA_027001345.1 Acidobacteriota bacterium
CCCATACCCGGTCCGCCGCCGCCACCACCCCAGACCGTAGCTCTCGACGCCCTCGAGGCACTGCTCGGAGAAGGGCTGCTCGAGCGGGGCCGCCTCAAGGCCTTCAGCGTACGACTGGCGGAGATCGCCAAGGGCTACATCGGCGCCATCGCCGGGGTCAGCCTGCTCGAGAAGACCACCAGTGAATGCCGCCCGCTGCTGCGGAAGGCGGGTTTCTCCCCTGAACTCAGCGCCTGGCTGGTGACCTGGCTCGGTGAGCTGGACATGGTCAAGTTCGCCGGCGATCGACCCGCTGCCGACGTGCTGCGGGAAAAGGCCGAGGCCCTGCGCGTGGTGATCGTCGAGACCTCCCGCCCCCTCGAAGACGGCCACGACGACGAGGAGGGGGCGGCATGATCCGGCTGCAGAACCCCTGGGCCCTGGCCCTGCTGCTGACCCTGCTGCCGCTGTTCTGGCTCTGGTGGCGCCAATCTCGTCGCCCGCCGGCCCTGCTCCACGCCGACCTGACTCCCCTCGCGGACGCTCCCCGAAGCTGGCGCCTGCGCCTGCGCCACCTGCCCCGGGTGCTGCGGGTGCTGTTCGTGATCCTCGCTGTGGTGGCCCTGGCCCGCCCTCAGTACGGCGTGCGCAGCGAGGAAGTGACCACCCATGGGGTGGACATCGTCATCGTCCTCGATCGCTCGGGTAGCATGCGGGCGCTGGATCTTTCCCCCGATCGGCTGACCGTCGCCCGCCGGACGATCCGTCACTTCGTGCTCGGCCGGCCCACCGACCGCCTCGGGTTGATTCCCTTCGCCCGGGAGGCCTACACGGCCTGTCCGCTGACCGTCGATCATCAGGCCCTGCTCACCCTCCTCGACGCGGTGGACTTCGCCACCCCCGATGAGGACGGCACAGCCATCGGTCTGGGCCTGGCGGCGGGCATCGCCCGCTTGCAAGCCTCCGACGCCAAGAGCCGGGTCATCATCCTGGTCACCGACGGGGTCAACAACGCCGGCGCCATCGCCCCCTTGACCGCCGCCGAGCTGGCTGAGAAGAAGGGCCTGCGGATCTACACCATCGGCATTGGCACCCACGGCGTGGCCCGGCTGCCGGTGCAGGGACCCTCGGGGCGCTGGCGGGTGATTCCGGTGCCGGTGGAAATCGACGAGCAGACCCTGACCCGCATTGCGGAGGCCACCGGCGGACGTTATTTCCGTGCCGACGAGGACGGCAAGCTCGAGCAGATCTTCGAGATCATCGACGGCCTGGAGAAGAGCGAGATTCACAGCCAGATCCACGTGGCCTGGTCCGACCGCTTCGAGCCCTGGCTGCTGGCGGCGGGCCTGACGCTGCTGCTCGAGATCTTCCTCGCGCGTTTCCTCTTCGGGAGGTTGCCATGAGCTTCGGCGCGGCTCAGTGGCTCTGGGGCCTGCTGGCGCTACCCGCGCTGGCGGCGGGGCTTTGGTTGCTGGCCCGCACGCGCCGCAGGCGCCTGCTGCGCTGGGCGAAGCCGGGTTCCCTCGAGCGCATCGATCTGACCCGACCCTCCTCCCGGCCCCTGTGGCGCAATCTGCTGCTGCTGCTGGCCGCGGGCCTGATCCTCGTCGCCCTCGCCCGCCCCCGTTGGGGCGAGAGTGAGGAAGAAATCCACGCCCGGGGCCTGGATCTGGTCATCGCCCTCGACCTTTCCCGCTCGATGCTGGCCGAGGACGTGGCCCCCAGCCGCCTGGTGGTGGCCCGTTCCATCGCCCGGGAACTGGGCCGCCGCCTGCCCTCCGACCGGGTCGGCCTGCTGGGCTTCGCGGGACAGGCCGGATTGCTCTGCCCGATGACCCTCGATCGGGGTTCCCTCGAACTCTACCTGGCCGCCGCCGACCCCTCGATCTTCCCCGGCCAGGGCACCGACCTGGGCCGGGCGATCACCCTGGCCGTCGATGCCTTCAGCCGGCGGGCGCAGGCCCGCCGTGTCCTGGTGGTGATCTCCGACGGTGAGGACCTGGAATCCGGCGCGATGGCCGCCGTCTCCGAGGCGGTCGAGGCGGGGGTGCGGATCTACACCATCGGCGTGGGCACGCCCCAGGGAGCACCGATCCCCGAGCGAGACGCCAGCGGCCGGGTGACCGGCTACGTCCACGATCGCAACGGGCAAGTGGTCACCAGCCGTCTCGACGAGCGCACTCTGGCGGCTGTCGCCGAGGCCGGTGGTGGGGCCTACGTGCGGGCCACGGGCTTCGGCGCCGGTGTCGAGCGCGTGGCCCAGGCCCTGTCCGAGATGGAACGCAGCGAATTGGCGGATACTCTCTTCGTGCGTCATGCCGAGCAATATCGCTGGCCGCTGGGGGCGGTGTTCTTTCTCGTCCTGCTCGAGGCCGGGCTGCTGGACAGGAGGCGAGGATGAAGCGGGTGTGGAGCGTGGCAGTGGTGGTCGCCGTCCTGGCGGGTCTCGCTCCGGCGCTCGCCTTCGACCCGACCCAGTCGCTCTACCGCGAGAACCGAGCCGGCATCACAGCCCTCGAGAAAGACGATCCCGCCGCGGCCCTCGAGCACTTCACCGAAGCTCAGGCCCAGGCGCCGGACGACCCGCGCGTGCTCTACAACCTGGGCCTGGCCCTGGCCCGGGCGGGCAAGCTCGAACAGGCCGACCGGGCCTGGAAGCGGGCCGCCCAACTGGCCCAGGGTGAGCTTTCCCGGGATGCCTGGTACAACCGGGGCGTCGCGGCCCTGTCGAACAAGAACACCCGCGGAGCGGTGGATGCCTTCGCCCAGGCACTGATGATCGACCCTGCCGACGACGAGGCGCGGCGCAATCTGGAGCTGGCCCTCAAAGCAGCAGCGCAACAGGCTTCCCAGCAGGGCCCGTCCAAGAACTCCGAGCAACAGCAGCAACAGCAGAAGCAACAGGAGCAGCAGGGCTCGTCGAAGGGACCTCAGGCACCGGAGGACGACACCTCCCGCGGCGACCAACAGCAGCAACAACAGCAACAACAGCAGCAACAGCAGCGGCAAGGCGAGCAGCAGGAGCGGGGCGAGCAGCCCCGGGACAGTCGCCCGGATCAGCAGCAGCAAGCCCAGCCGAGCACCGGCGACGATCAGCAGCCGTCCCCTGCCGAGGCTCGACCGGACGCCCAGCCCGGCAGCGAGAGCGCCTCGGAAGGTGGGCGCCAGGGCGAAGAGGACCTGGCCGCCCGCCTGCTGAAGATGCTCGAGCAGAATGAGAAGAGCGCCCTGCGCCGGGCCCTGCGCCGCCAGCGCCGCGGGGCCGACGAGAGCCGGGAGAAGGACTGGTGAGCATCCTGCGTTCGATCACGGCCCTGCTGCTGATGGGCATCGCCCTGCCGGTCGCCACGCTCGCCGCCCAGATCGACGTGCAAGTCCAGCCCCGCACCGTACGGGTCGGCGAGGGCGTGCGGGTGCAGATCGAGGTCAGCGGCCCCGAGGCCTCCCGGGCGGAGATCGCTCCGCGCCCCCCCAAGGGCCAGCGCCTGGTGCCCTCCGGTGGGATCAGCACCTCCCAGTCCTTCTCGTGGATCAACGGCAAGTCCAGCGCCTCGAAGACCTTCACCGTCGAATACCTGGCGATCGAGGAGGGAGCCGGCCAGATTCCCGCCTTCACCCTGGAGATCGGTGACCGCCAGCAGAAGACCCGGCCGGTGTCGATCAAGATCCTGCCCCAGTCCGCCGACGATCCCCAGGCGCCGGAGAGCGAGATCTCCGTCACACCACGCCTGGACCGGACGACGGTCTACGTCGGGCAATCCGTCACCCTGGACTACGTGCTGCGCACGCGAGTCAAGGTCCAGGGCTTCGACCCCGACCGCCTCGAGCCGATCGCCGGCTTCATCATCGAGGACGAGAAGATCGATCCCAACGCCACGGCGAAGAGCAGCCGCGACCGGCGGGGACGCCAGTGGACCGAGTACGTGCTCTTCCGCCGACACCTGACGCCGACCCGTACCGGCGAGGTGGAGATCCCCGCCGTGCCCTTCGCCTTCGGTGTGCCGCGGCGCAACCGAGACCGACTGGGTTTCTTCTTCGAGCAGATGATCGACCGAGTCGCCCGGGTCGCCCCCGCGGTCAAGCTGCAAGTCCGCCCCCTGCCCGAGAAGGGCCGGCCAGCGGATTTCACGGGAGGGGTGGGGCACTACCAGCTCCAGGCCGAGATCAGCCGCAACCAGGTGCGGGCCGGCGAGGCGTTCAACGTCGTCGCCCGCATCACCGGCGACGGGCCGCTGGGAGCGATGGCCGCGCCCTTGCTCGACCTGCCCCAGGACGTGCAGGGCTTCGACCCCCTCGAGGAGGAAATCCCCAGCGGCGGGCGGCGTTTCGTCTTCCCCCTGGTGGCCCGGGCTCCGGGAACGGTCCGCCTCGGCGGCGTGCACTTCAGCTATTTCGACCCCGACGACGGGGTCTATCGTACTCTCGACTCCGGTCCGCTGGAGATCGACGTGCAGCCGGCCGCCGGCGACGGCGGCGCGCCGGGGAGATCGAGCGCGGGCGGTCCGCTGCCGGTGCAGTTGCAGGGCCGAGATCTGCACTTCCTCCATCCCCGGCCCCGTTCTCTGCGCTCGCGCATCACCGGTCTGGGACAGGCCACGGGAGCCTGGATCGCCGCTCTGCTCCCCCTGGTGGGGTTGGGATTGCTGGCCGCCGGGCTGGCCCTCGGCCGCCGCTTCGCCCTCTCGCCGACCGGGCGGCGGCGGCGCTGGCAGCGGCGTATCGACGCCCATTTGAGCCGGGCCCGCCGGGCCACTTCCGGCGAGGAGGCCGCCCGGGAGGTGATCGTCGCCCTGCAAACCCTGATCGATCACCTGGCCGGTGAGGGACTCAGTGCCCTCGATCCTCCGCGCCTGCGCCGCCGCCTGGCGGAAGCCTGCGGGGACCGGGAGCTGGCCGCCCGAATCGTCGCGCTGATCGACCAGGCCGAGGCGGTGCGCTACGGAGGCGCTCCGGTGGGAGCCGAACTGATCGATGCGGTGGCTGCGGTGGTCCGGGAGGCCAGATCATGAAGCGATGGCTACCGGCGCTCGTCGTCCTGCTGCTGCTCGGTGCTGTGGGCCCCTCCCGAGCCGACGAGCCGCAAGCCCTGTTCGAACAGGCGGCCCGGGCCTACGAAAGCGGCGACTACGCCGCCGCGGAAAGCCTCTGGCAGCAGATCGTCGATGCGGGCGTCGTCCACGAGACGCTGTACTACAACCTGGGTTGCGCCCAGGCCCGCGCCGGCCACCTCGGACCGGCCGCCCTCTCCTTCCGCCGCGCTCTGTGGCTCGAGCCCCGGGACGAGGACGCGCGGGCCAATCTCGAATGGGTCAGCGCACGGCTGACCGACGCCCCTCCGGAGGAAGGCTGGTCCTGGCGACCGGTCCTGGCTCGGGCCACGGCCCTGGTCCCGGCCCGAGCAGGCGCCCTCGCCGGACTGCTGCTCGAGTGGCTGGCCGCCGCTCTGCTGGCCACCGGACTGCTCACCGGTCGCCCCCGCCTGGGGCGCCCCGCCCTGGTGCTGGCCTTGCTCGCCGGCCTGCTGCTCACGCCGGTGGTGATCCGGATCGGTCTGCGAGGCAGCGAGCGTGGAGCGGTGGTCCTCGCCGAGCGGGTGGAGGTGCGGTCCGGTCCCGGCGCGAGCAATCCGGTACTCTTCACCGTCCACGAGGGCTTCGCCGCCCGGATCCGAGAGCGCCGGGAAGGCTGGGTGCGGATCCGCGCCGCCGGCGGGCTGGCGGGCTGGGTGCCCGAGGAGACCCTCGGCACCGTTCGCCCCGCCGCGGCGACCGATCGCCCCACTCCTGCCGACCGTCCACTACCGAAGGGAGTCGGACGGGCAGCCCCGAACGCCGCCCCGCGTTATGCTCGAAAGCTGAAAAATCCGAAACCGGGTGCTTGATCGAGCGCCCCCTGGCCCTGGAGGCAGTCGATGACGACTCGCACGCGCGTGATCCTCGGTGTCGTTGCGTCGTTTCTGGTCCTTGCCGGTGCGCTCGCGCCGGCGGTGGCCGAGACGAGCGCCAACCTCCCTGTGGAAACCTTCACTCTGGACAATGGCATGACCTTCCTGCTCGTCCCCAAGCCGGAGCTGACCACCGTCACCGCCGGCTGGGTGGCCCACGTGGGGTCGGCCAACGAGCGGCCGGGCATCACCGGCATCTCCCACCTCTTCGAGCACATGATGTTCAAGGGGACCCACGTGATCGGCACCCGCAACATCGAGCGCGACCTGGAGATCATCGCCGAGCAGGAGCGGATTCAGCAACAGATCCGCAAGCTGACCGAAGAGCAGAAGGCGCGCTGGCGCAAGGGCGAGATCGACGACCCCTTCGCTGCCGAAAACCGGACCCCCGAACTCGAGGAACTGCAGAAGAAATTCGACGCCCTGGCCGAAGAGCAGGCCTCGCTGATGGTGAAGAACGAGTTCGACAAGATCTACACCGGCGAGGGCGGCTCACGGATGAACGCCTTCACCAATCGGGACATGACGGTGTACTTCATCACGGTGCCGGCGAACAAGCTCGAGCTGTGGTTCTGGATGGAGTCCGACCGACTGGCCCATCCGGTGTTCCGCGAGTTCTACACCGAGCGGGACGTGGTGCACGAAGAGCGTCGCCTGCGCACCGAGTCGACCCCCACCGGCAAGTACCAGGAACAGTTCGAGGCGATGTTCTGGGAGTCGCATCCATATAGCTGGCCGGTGGTGGGCTGGCCCTCGGACCTGCGGGCGATCAGCAAGCAGCAGGCCGACGACTACTACGACACCTACTACGCGCCGAACAACCTGACCGCCGCGGTGGTGGGCAACTTCGATCCCAAGGAAGTCAAGCGCCTGGCCCAGGAGTATTTCGGTACGATCCCCAGGGGCTCCCAGGATCCACCTCAGGTCGTGACGATGGAGATGGAGCAGCTCGCCGAGAAGCAGATGATCGCCGAGTGCGACTGTCAGCCCCAGGTGGAGATTCTCTACCACACGGTGCCCTTCCAGCACCGGGACAGCTATGCGCTGGACGTGCTCGCCGAGTTGCTCAACGGACGGACGGGCCGGCTCTACAAGTCGATGATCCTCGACCAGAAGATCGCCTCGAGCGCCTCGGCTTCCCAGCAGAGCGGCAAGTGGGAAGGCAGCTTCTCGTTTTATGGCGAGACCAAGGGCGAAGCGACTCCCGAGGCGCTGGTCAAGGCCTGGAACGAGCAGATCGCCAGGCTACAAGACGAGCCGATCCCCGACGAGGAACTGCAGAAGGTCAAGAACCAGATCCTCGCGTCCTCCTATCGACGGCTTTCCAGCCCCTTCTTCCTGATGCTCCAGTTGCTCTACTTCGATGGCCTCGGCGACTGGCAGTACGTCAACACCTGGACCGACAAGACCCTGGCCGTCACCGCCGAAGACGTCAAACGAGTGGCCAACGAGTACTTCAAGGCCGAAAACCGGGCGGTGGCACGTTACTACCGTAAGGCGGGAACCAAAGCTGAAGAAGTGCCACCGGAACTGGCCGACCTGCCCGCGCCGATGCGGCAGAGCATGCTCAACCAGATCAAGCAGGTCCGTGCCTCCACCGATCTCGAGCGCCTCGAAAAGGGTCTCGAAGGTCTGCAGCAGCAGAAGCAGCAGGTTCCGCCCCAGTTCAAGGCGGCGCTCGAGCTGATGGAGAAGACTCTCCGCCAGCGCATCGAGGAACTCAAGAGCGGTGAGCAGACCGCGGAAGGAGGTGAGTGATGAAACGCCTCGCGATCCTCGCGATGATCGCCGCCCTGGCCCTGACGGCCCTGCCGGCGGTGCTGGCGGAGGTGCCGGCCCACCCTTCCGAACTGAAGTACGGCCCCCTCGACTTCAAGGTCCCCGATCCGGCGAAGTATCGCCATGAGTTGCCCGGCGGCATGGTGGTCTACGTCGGTGAAGACCATGCCCTGCCGCTGGTCGATCTGTCGATCACCGTCCGCGCCGGGGCCTTCCTCGACGATCCCGCCAAGCCGGGCGTGGCGGCCCTGACCGGACGGATGCTGCGCCGCGGCGGAACCAAGACCCTCAGCGCCGAGGCCTTCGACGAAAAGGCCGACTTCCTCGCCGCGCAGATCACCTCCTTCGCCAGTGACACCTCTTCGGGGGCGTCGTTCAACTGCACCACCCAGACCCTCGACGCCTGTCTCGATCTCTTTTTCGACATGGTGCGCAACCCGGCCTTCGACACCGAGCGCCTCGCCCTGGAAAAGGAGAACATCCTCGAAGGTCTCAAGCAGCGCAACGATGACGCCGGTACGATCTTGCGCCGGGAGTGGGGCTGGCTGATGCGTGGCCGAGACCATTTCACTTCCCGGCAGATCACCGCCGCCGAACTCGATTCCGTCTCCCGCGACGACCTCGTCGCCTTTCATGAGAAGTACTGGCTGCCGAAGAACATGATGGTCACGGTCAGCGGCGACGTGAACACCGAGGCGATCCTGGGCACGCTGGCCGAGCGCTTCGCCGGGTGGAAGAGCGAGGGACCGGATGTTCCCTGGCCGCCGAAGGCGCCGGCCCACAGCCCCACGCCCGGGGTCTACTACGTCGACAAGGACATCCCCCAGGGCAAGGTCTTCATCGGCCATCTGGGAATGCAGGATGCCGACTGGAGCAACCCCGATCGCTACGCGGTGGCGGTGATGAACGAGATCCTCGGCGGCGGCGGCTTCACTTCCCGGATCACCAACCGGGTGCGCAGCGACGAGGGTCTGGCCTATTCCGCCGGATCGCGTTACAGCGTCGGCCGCTTCTGGCCCGGTGCGTTCCGCATCGTCTTCCAGTCCAAGTCGGCCACCGTGCCGCTGGCGGCGAAGATTTCTCTCGAAGAGGTGCGGCGGATCCAGAGCGAGCCAGTGAGCAAGGAAGAGCTGAACATCGCCAAGGCCTCGTTCATCGACACCTTCCCCCAGGCCTTCGAGTCGATCGAGAGCATCGTCAACACTTTCGCCAACGACGAGTACATCGGCCGACCCCACGACTACTGGAAGAAGTACCGCGACCGGGTTCGCGCCGTGACCGCCAAGGACGTGCAGCAGGCGGCCAAGAAGTACCTCCACCCCGACCAGGTGGTCTTCCTCGTGGTGGGCAAGTGGGACGAGATCGTCAAAGGCGATCCTGACGGCCGCGCCACCATGAAGGAGTTCTTCGACGGCAAGGCCACGCGCCTGCCCCTGCGCGATCCGCTGACCCTCGAGCCCCTACCCTAAGCCCGGGACCAGCAACGCATCGATCCACGGGGCGCCCCACCGGGCGCCCCGTTTTCCGTGCGCGCCCGGCCGTCCGCCACATGGGCTTGCAGGGAGGGGCTCGCGCAGCAGCCTCCTCCAGCATGGCACGCTCGGGCAGCCATGCTTACCTGCGGTCCGGCAACATGGCCGCGGTTGTGGCACCCTTCGCTTGCCAAACCGCCGGAAAAGGGCCGCAACCCTCAGCCCGGTCGAATCCGGTGGAAGTGTCAACGCCAGAACCGGTGGTGAGACCATAGTGGTCCAAGGAGAGCTGGACGATCCGATGTGGGCATCGTGACTCACCCGGACCAGCTTCGATGGCACTGACGCGCTCAAAGCCTGGTGTCCGCGATATCCCCACCGGGGTGTGGGCAAGACCGTCCTGCTCGAGCAACTTGCCGTGCAGGACCCCGGCTCCTTCGACACGCTCGACGGTGAGGACCTCTTCGAGATGGTCAGGCAACTCGAGGCCGACTACCAGGTCGATACCTTCCTCATCGACGAGATCCACGACTGCCCCGACTACCCGGCGGTGCTCGAGCGCTGTTCGATTCCCTCGATCTCCGCGTCGTGTTCAGCAGCTCGGTTTCGCTCTCGCTTCTCGAGACCGCGGAGGATCTGTCCCGGCAGGTTCGGCTCCATACTCTGATGCCCTTTTCCTTCCGCGAGTACCTCAAGTCGATCCGCAGCGCCAAGACTCCCGACTATCTGCTTCGCTCCGGCGGCGGGAAGCCGGTCATCGAAGTCGGCGGCAGGGACAAGGGCCTCTCCCAGTTCAAGGGCGTGACCGTGGGCTGCAAGCTCATCTTCGCTCACGGCGGCCGAACCGACGGCATGTTCCCTCCGCTGCATCTTCTGGGCTTTCTCTGAGGCGGATTTCGCCAAGCCTGGTAGATGGACGTCGACGAAGTCATGAAGATGGTCGAGCTGCGCACCTGCCTCGAGGCCTTCGCCGAGATGGCCTGCCAGTCCACCGGCTACCGCACCGTCCGCACCCCCCGCATCTGGTCCCTCCACGACCTGACCCTGCCCGCCGACGAGCCGCGGTGACCCATCGATGCGTGTCCTCGTCGGGGTGTGGTGCACGGGCCGTCTACAATGTTCCGGTGCGAGGCAGCTCGAACTCCCGGACGGCCTCCGCAGCAAACTGGAGAGATTCCTTGATGTCTTCCGGCTCGAGATCGGGATAGGCAGCCAGGATTTCGTCGACTGTCATTCCCTCAGCAACCATACCGACGACAGTGGCGACGGGTATGCGGAGGCCGCGGATGCAAGGGACCCCGCCCATCTGATTGGCATCGACGGTCACGCGCGTGTAGGTCATTCCCTCTTCTCCATGGTTCAAGACAGCCACAGGGCAAAGTACCACGATTCCGCGATGTGGACTATCTCGGGGTGGAAGCACCGGGCCAACGGGTCTTGTGGGACGGAACGCGACTGTAACGACCAGGATCTGGACCTGCCTGCC
>JALTMS010000592.1 GCA_027001345.1 Acidobacteriota bacterium
CGCGCTCCTCCTGGGCGTAGGTCTTGACCTGGGCGATGCCGGCGAAGTTCTCCCGGGCCTGCTCGGAGAGAGCGGCGAGCTGCTCCTGCACCGCCCGGGAGCGCTGGTAGATGCGGCGCGAAAGACGCTGGGCGACGATCAGCACCAGGGGGAAGGGGAGGAGCGCCACCACAGTCAGCCCCGGGTCGATGCTGATCAGCAGGGTCAGGGCCGCGGCGTAGGCGATGGTGGTGTTGAGCACGTTCATCACCGCCGGACCGTAGAACGAGCGGAGCTGCCGCAGATCGTTGACGACCCGGGACATCAGGTCGCCGGTCGAGCGGCTGTCGTAGTAAGGGGCGTCGAGGGTCAGCAGGTGGGCGAAGAGCCGGTCGCGGATCTCGCAGGTGATGCGGCGGGAGTTGCCGAGAATCATCAGTCGCGAGACGGTGCGAATCGCCGCTTGCAGCAGGGCGATGGCGATCATTCCGCCGGCCAGCAGGGCCAGTTGGCGGGGGAGGACACCCGCGCGCAGGGCATCGATTCCCCGGCCCAGCAGCAGGGGCAGGGTCATCGCCAGGGCGTTGGTGGCCAGCAGGGCGACGAGGCCCAGCAGGTAGCGCCCGCGATGACCGCGGGTCCAGCCCCAGAGGGTGCTCAGCATGGCTGCTGCGCTCGTTGCATCCGGGCATTCTGCGCCGAAGGTCTGCGCGAAGCCAAAGTCGTGGAGGGCTGGATTTTCCCGTGGGCTGATGTAAACTGGAAAAAGTAATCCACTATTGCATTCAGTTTAATGCCCGGGCGCCCCACCCCCCGCTCCCCTCTCCGGCGGCGTGCGGGGACAGGCTCCCCGAAGGAGGTAAGTCGCCATGCCACACCAGCTTCCCGAGCTTCCCTACGCCCCCGACGCTCTCGAACCCCATATCGACACCCGAACCATGGAGATTCACCACGGCAAGCACCACGCGGCCTACGTGGCCAAGCTCAACGCCGCCCTCGACGGTCACCCGGAGTTCCGGGACCGGCCCCTCGAGCAACTCCTGGCCGACCTCGAGCAGGTGCCGGAGGGGATCCGCACGGCAGTGCGCAACAACGGCGGCGGTCACTACAACCACAGCCTGTTCTGGAGCCTGATGGGGCCCGGTGGCGGTGGCGATCCCCGCGGCCCGGTGGCCGAGGCCATCGCTCGCGACTTCGGCAGCTTCCAGGCGATGGTCGAGCGCTTCAACAGCGCCGGCGCCGGCCAGTTCGGCAGCGGCTGGGCCTGGCTGGTCTGGACCCCCGAAGGCCGGCTCGAGGTGATGAGCACGCCGAATCAGGACAGTCCCCTGAGCGTCGGTCGCATCCCCGTATTGGGCAACGACGTGTGGGAGCACGCCTACTACCTGAAGTACCAGAACCGCCGCCCGGACTACCTCGCCGCCTGGTGGAACACGATCAACTGGCAGGCCGTCAACGACCGCTTCGAAGAGATCACGCGCTGACCCGATGATCGCCGCTGCGCGCGCACGGACCCCCCATCCCCGCCGTCGGCGGGGGTGGCGGGGCCCTTCGCGCCGTGCCGCCGGTCCACGGCACCGCCGTCCGCGCGCGGTGGGCATCCCATCCGCTACTTTTCGCGGAGTTTGCGGAGCAGGCGAAGAGCCAGCAGGGTGGGGGCGGCGCCGTGGAGAAAGAGGTCGAAGATGTCGATCGGACGGGTGAGGGTGCCCCGGCCGAGCATCAGCACTTTCTCCAGCAAGTGAGGCATGGGCGCGAAGGGGGCAAGCCCCAGGGTCAGGCTGGCGATCACCAGCAGACTCCAGGGAATGTGGTCCAGCCACCTCATCGCCCGCTCGCCGGCCGCGAGCCGACCTGTAGCCGCCGCCCGGTGGACTCGACCGCCCGGCGGATCGCATCGCGCAATTCGGCGGGCTGATCGGTGCCGATACGAAAGCGACGCCCCTTTTCGATCGTCAGCTCCACCGCATCGCGCCCCGAGACGTTGAACATCCATCCCTGGGGAGTCAGGCGCACGCCATAGCCGTACCACCATGGATTGCGCACGGTGCGCACCGCCTCGATCCGCTCGAGGGGAATCCGGCGCCGGATCAGGCCCAGGCCGAAGCGGACATCGACCGCCTTCCCATCGACGCTGACCGTCAGCCAGCCGAACACTCCCACCAGCAGCGCGAAGCCCACCGGGAGCAGGGGACGCAGCATCGGCGGGATGCCGTCGGCAGGCACGAGCAGCACGACCACTGCGACGACAGCGAGCACGACGAGCATCGTGACGCCGGGCTGGGTGTGGTGATAGAGCAGGGTCGGCATGATCCGGGCGATTATTCCCGCTCGAGCGGCGGATCGACAAGCGTCCCGTAATCCCGCCGGGCCCGCCGCCGCCGCTGGGCCGGGGGCACCCGGTCGAGCCAGCCCCGGCAGAGCGTATCCCCGGCCGCGGGTCCGGCGTAGAACGGCTTGATATCGAGCAGGGGCGTGCCGTCGAGAATGTCCAGGTCGGTCAGCAGCAGACGGCTGCCCTCCACTCCTCGCACCCGTACCAGGCTGATGCCGATCGGATTCGGCCGCCAGGGCGCCCGGGTGGCAAAGATCCCATGGGGTTGATCGTCCATGAAGGGTATGCAGCGCAGCCGGGTCTCTTCGACCCGGTGCAGGTGGTAGATCAGGTAGACGTGGGAGAACTCCTCGACGCCCGCCAGGCCCTCGGCCAGGTCGGGGCGAAGTTCCGCGTGGCCCTCGATCCCGCGGCTGTATTCGGGCTGGACGGGAATTTGCTC
>JALTMS010000593.1 GCA_027001345.1 Acidobacteriota bacterium
TCGGACAAAGGCGCGGTGAGCTTTTCGACCTCGATCACGCCCGCCGCATCGTCGATGGCCAGGATCTGCCGCACCTCCGACTGATCCGCATCGCAGACCAGCACCTGCTCGCCCACTGCGTAGTCCGCCGACAGGGGACGACCGGGGGGGATGCCGTAGAGATCGGCCTCCACCAGGTCGGTGAGGGTCAGGCGGGTGCGATCGCCGCCGTCCTCGAAGGTCAGGATACGCCGGGTCTCGCGCTGGCGTACCAGATTGGGTACGCCGTCAAAGACGTTCTTGTAGTAGTCGCCGAGCCACATCGCATCGCGATGATCGGTCATGAATTCCGGCGCCCGAACTCGCGCCTCGTCCATCAACTGGTAGACCGCCTCCTGCTCGTAGACGCGGCTGGTGTCGAAGTTCACCTTGCTCGCGCCAGCCCACCAGCGACCGGTCCACCACACGGTCGGGCCGGAGAGGTCCACGTCGAAGCTCAAGGCCGCGTTGCTGATGTCCCGGCGGGTGGAGAAGGTCCAGGTCGAGGTGCTGGGATCGATCGGAATGCCGCGCAGCGTCTGGCCGCTGACCTCCACCGTGTAGAGCGTGCTCGGGCTCAGACGATGGTCGGGGAGACTGTAGAAGGCGAAGATCCAGTCGGGGTTGTCGAAGAAGTCGTCGAGAGCGTAGCCGCTCCAACCCGGCGCCCAGACCAGGTTCGGACCGAAGACGGTCTCGGTCGTTCCCCCCTCGGGGGTGATCGTCAGCACCACCGTGTCGGGGTCGACGCCGTTGAACGGGTAGTTCCCCGAGGCTGGCAGGGCCAGTTCGAAGTAGATCGAGGTGCTGCGGGTGATGTCCACGTCGCCGTCGCAGGGACGAGGTCGGGTCGTTGGAAGAATCTTGCAGTCGTGGCGCACCACCGGTGCGTCGGCGGCGCCGGCCAGCGGCACGATCAGGGCTGCGCCGGCGATCAGCAGCGTTCGGGCAAGGCGGATCATGTCTCAAGATACCGCGAAGACCGTGGGAAAGAAGGCGGAAAAGGCGGGGCGAACAAAGGGCCGATGTCGCTCCGGTCGTCCGCAGATACCTGCGCTCGTCCTCAGCGGCAGGCCGCCACCGACCCGGCTAAGTTCCCGCCGGGCTCGCCGAGCCGATCGGCCGCCGATCGAAGAGCGACACGCCGAAGAATGTCACCAGGCTGACGATCCAGGTGAAGTAGATCGGATGGGGTAGCAGACGCCACGCGGGTGGGGCGAGCTGCCAGGCGGCCAGGGCGATCATCGTCGTGGCCAGGGTCCAGCTCGCCGACGAGCGTCGGCAGAGCCGGGGGGCGAAGAGGGTCATCAGCACGATCAGCGTGTAGGCGGTCGCCAGGGTCAGGCCCACCATCAGCGTCTTGAGGATCCCTTCCACGGTCAGCGCCAGCACGAAGGTGGCTACCGACAGCCCGAGAATCGTGGCACGACAGACCTGCTGCTCTCGGCGCGGATCGAGATGCGGTGCGATGAAGCGCTTGACCAGGTCGTTGCAGACCAGCGTGGCACTGCCCATCAACAGCGCCGAGGCGGTGGAAACGTCCGCCGCCCACAGCCCGGCGAGAATCAACCCGGCAGCGAAGGGTGAAAGATCGAGTACCACCCGGGGCAAGGCCTCGGCGGCGACGATGCCCGGGTGGAGCACCGCGGCGGAGATGCCGATCACCGCGGAGATGAAACCCACCGGCAGAATCAACAGCCCACCGAGCAGGTAGGCCCGGGCAGCGCTCCGCTCGTCCCTCGTCGCGAAACCAATCTGGATCACCGCCTGGGTCGAGTGGACCTGGGTGATCATCACGATGAACCATGCGGCCACCACTGCCGGCCCCACGGCCAGCAGCTCGAAGCCCGGATGGCTCTCGGGCAGGCGCGCCGCCAGGCCCCCGAGGCCGCCGAGCTTGGCCAGGGTCAGTCCCGCGCCGAGCAAGATGCCGCCGTAGATCACGGCCACGTTGATCACGTTCGTCAGCCCGGCGGCCCAGAAGCCTCCGATCAGAGTGATGCCGACGAAGACCACTGCCGTAACCAGCATACCCATCCGCAGGGTGAAGAACTCCGGCATCAGCGAAGAGAGGATCGCGCCGCCGGCGACGTACTGCAGCGAGGTAATCACGAGCTGCACGACGAGCTGGCCGATGACGCCCAGAATGCGGGCCGCCGTGCCGTAACTGCGCTCGAAGAGTTCGGGCAGAGTGGTGATCTCGATGCGCCGGAAACGCCGGGCGGCAAAGAGTCCCATCACGAAAGCACCCGCCGCCCAGGCGGCGTTGAACCAGCCGGCGCCGAGACCCTGGGTGTAGGCTCTCTCCGCGGTGCCGATGGTCGACACGCCCCCCACCGCCAGGCCCGCGAGCAGCGCGGCACCGACTCCCGCCGGCAGGCCCCGTCCGGCGAGCAGGTAGCCCACCAGTCCCGAGCCGCTGCGCTGGCTCAGGCGGCGAGCCCAGGCGGTCACCGCAAACAGGGCGACGATGTAGAGGGCCACTACCGACAGGGCGATGAAGTGCATGCCGCGCGGGTTCTCAGCGGACCTTGAGCCGCACGTCCACCGCCAGCGGCGGCCGGCCCGGGGGATAGGCGAAGACCGGGTTGAGGTCCATCTCGACGATCGAGGGGAAGTCGGCCACCAGGCGCGAGAAACGCAGCAGCAGATCTTCCACCGCGGCCAGATCGACTCCGGCCTCGCCCCGCACCCCCTCGAGCAGGGGCAGCCCCCGGATCGAGCGCAGCACTTCTCCGGCCTCCGGCCGGCTCAAGGGCGCGACGGTGAAGGCCACGTCTCGCAGCACCTCGACGAAGATTCCGCCCAGACCGAACATCACCAGCGAGCCGAGGCCCGGGGCTTCCACGGCGCCGACGATCAACTCGCGACCCGCCGGAGCCTGTTGCTGGAGGATGAAGCGCGCATCGCGGCCGTCGAAACGGTCCTGCATTGTCGCCAGTGCTTCCCGCACCGCTTGCGCGCTGTCGAGGCCGAGGGCCACACCTCCTTCATCGGACTTGTGCACCACGTCGGCCGCGTCCACCTTGAGCACGCACGGCAGGCCCACCTTCGTGACGGCGGCATCGACATCGTCCGCACTGTCGAGCACGGCCAGGGGCGGGGTGGGAATGCCATAGGCCTCGAGCACCGCATAAGCCTTGTCCTGGGGCAGGTAGCCACCGGCTCCCGCCGCGAGGATCTTCTCGACCTCCTCGCGCCGGACCTCGAGGGCGGGGGGCTCTTCCCGGGGCCGCTGGCGCAAGTCGCGGCAGCGCGCCATGTCGGCCAGGGCACGCACCCCGTCTTCGGGAAACTCGTAGACCGGCAATCCCGAGTCCCGCAGCTTGTCGATCAGACCGGCCCACTTGTCGGTGGTCTCCACCACGACCACCACGGGCTTGTCCGAGGCGCCCGCCGCCTCGCGGATACGGGTGGCGATGCCGTCGAGATCGACGAAGGGCGCGGTGACGAAGAAAACCATCACCATGTCGGTGTCTTTTTCTTTGAGCAGCGTATCGACGGCGGCGAAGTAGTGGTCGGGTCCTGCCGTGGCCACCACGTCCACCGGGTTGCCACAACTCGCCTCGGCGTAGAGGCTCTCTTCGAGTCGCTGCCGGCCGGCTTCCGACCAGGTGGCCAGGGTCAGACCGCGGCTGACCGCCTCGTCCACCGCCTGGATGCCGGGACCGCCGGTGTTGGTGATCAGGCCGATACGCCTTCCGGCAGGAAGATCCTGGGTCGACATGGCGATGGCGGCCTTGATCATCTCGTCGCTGTCGGTGAATTGCACCACCCCCGCCTTGCGATACATCGCCTCGGCCAGGGCGGCCTGATCGACCAGGCTGCCGGTATGCGAGGAGACCGCGATCGAGCCCTCTCGGGTTCGCCCCGCCTTGATCGCCAGGATCGGCTTGTGGGGCGTGATCCCGGCGGCCACCTCCAGGAAGGCGCGGGGATCTTTGAAACTCTCGGTCTGCATCATGATCACCCGTGTGCCCTCGTCCTGGCCGTAGTATTCCAGGATCTCCGGCATCGTCAGGTCGCACTCGTTGCCGTAGGAGCAATAGAGACGATGACCGAGTCCCACCTTGTGCAGGTGCAGCTTGAGTAGCTCGCCCATGCCGCCGCCCTGGGCGATGATCGAGATGCTGCCCGGCTTCATCGGGACGAAGGTGAAGTTGGCGTAGACGGAGATTTCCGGATCGGAGTTCTGGATCCCCTGGCAGTTGGGGCCGTAGACCCGCATGCCGTAGTGGTGGGCGATCTCCACCATCTTCTTTTCGCGGGCCAGGCCCTCCTCGCCGACCTCCTTGAAGCCGGCGCTGTGCACGATGGCGAACTTCACGCCCTTCTTGCCGCATTCTTCCATCACTGCGGGAATGTAGTCTGCCTTGATCGAGATGTTGACCAGATCCACCTCGTCGGGCACCTCGCTGATCGAACGATAGGCCTTGATCGAACGGATGTGTCCGCCCTTGGGATTGATCGGGAAGATCGGTCCCTTGAATCCGTAGTCCACCAGATTGCGGACGACGATGTGGCCGATGGAGTAGGGATTGGCCGAGGCGCCGATCACGGCGACGGCCCGGGGCCGGAACAGTCCGTCTAGCATCGTCAGGTCTCCGTCGAAGGTGCGGCAGGCGCCGATCTGCGTGCGGCGAGCAGAGCCGCACCCAGCGCGCCGGTGAGCTGCGGGTGGGGGGGGATGGTCACTTCGCGCCCGACCCGCTCGGCGAGCAGGCGGACGATCATCGGGTTGTGGGCAACCACGCCGCCGGTGGCGACGATCTCGCCCTCGAGGGTGTCCATCTCGAGGACTCGGGTGATCACCGACTCGAAGGCGCCGCGGATGATGCCTTCCACCGGCTCTCCCTGGCGCAGGTGAGCAAGGATCTCCGTCTTGGCGAAGACGGTGCAGAACGAGCCGAGCTTGACGCTACGCTCGGCCTGCTCGGCGAGGGGATCGAGTTGACTGACATCGAGGCCGAGGCGCAGGGCGATTTCCTCGATGAAGGCGCCCGTGCCGGCGGCGCACTTGCGGTTCATCTTGAACGAGCGGCGCCGGCCCTGCTCGTCGAGGTGGATGATCTTGTTGTCCTGACCACCGATGTCGATGATGGTCATCGCGCGCCCGATCAAGGAGAAGCAGCCGGTGGCGTGACAGGTAATCTCGGTACGGTGGGCGTCGGCGAAGGCGACGTTCTGCCGGCCGTAGCCGGTGGAAACCGTGCCGGCGATGTGCTGGCGTTCGACTCCGGCCTGCTCGAGGGCCTCGCCGAGGCAGGTCTCGGCGGTGGCGGCGTAGTCCACTCCCGAATGGCGTACCACGCGGGCAAGCACCTGGCCCTGGTCTCCGATCAGCACCAGCTTGGTGGCGCTCGCACCGATATCGACGCCGCAGAAGATGGCTTCGGCCCGAGAAGAACTCACGAAGCGTTCTCCTCGATCTGCTCGATCAGGGCTTCGAACTGGGTTCGGGCCTGCTCCTCGGAATACATTCGCAGGTCGTTGAGGTCGCCGTTGATCACCACGTGGGGAATGCCGATCTTTTCGGTCACCCGCTGATGCAGGCCGTAGCGATTGTTCGAATTGTTGGGGCAGGTCTTGGCATCATGGAAGATGATCCCATCGATTGCGTAGTCTTGCGCCATCCTGCGCAAGTACTCGAGCTTGTATTCCTCGGAACGGACGATGAAGATCTCGCTGTAGGCTCGGGCCATGCCGATGAAGGGGTCGTCCTCACCGAGGCCTTCGAAGATCCAGCTATTGCAATAGGTCGAGGCCACCACGCAGGCGCGCTGGGCGGCGAAGGTCTCGGCGTGATCCCGCAACTTGCCCCACACGGGCATCCCTTCCCAGTAGAAGCGATGGGCCTCGCCCTCCACGGCTGCGACGCCGCCGGCGATGCGTTCTTCGAGTTCGGCGATCAGCGTCTGGTAATAGCGTTCCGCCCGCGGATCACCACGCAGCACCACCGCCGGGCCCATGTGGATCGTGCCGTCGAAGAAGGTGATCGGCGAGGGACGGTGGGTCGCCAGCCGCAGCACCTTCTTCCAGAGCTGGGTGCAGCGGTAGGAGGCGGCCACGACCTCCCGCAAGCGGTCGATGTCGAAGGTGTTGCCCGAGATCTCCTCGAGCAGGGGGATCGCCGCCCGGTGCTGGGCGGCCAGGTTCTCGAGCAGTTCACTGTCGATCGTGTCCAGGTTGCGCGGGGTGTGGATGCCCACCATGGGCGCACCGGTCTCGCGGTTGTAAAAGGCGAACCAGTCCTGCACGTCGCGACACTGGTTGGTGTTGTAGACCAGCACGTCGGGTCGCGGCACCGACTGCATACCGAAGGCTCGGGTCAGCGGCGTGCTCTGGCGCAGATACGAACCCACATCGCTGGTCAAGTAAGAGCAGATGTCGGGCGAATACCCCAGGGCGTTGGCCGCCGGGATCAGGTCGGTGGCGGCTCGGGAAGCGCCGAGCAGGGCCCCGTGATTCTCCGGGAAATAGACGAGAAAACCGAGGCTGCGCAGCAGTTCGGCGGGGCCCACGCTGGTACACCAGGCGATCTTGGCCCGACCGCTGGTGGCTCCCTCGTCGAGCTGGTGAAAGTACTCGGCCATGATCTCCCGCATCGCTGCGGTGGCGCGGATCTTCTTGATGGTGGGCTTGTCGGCGTTCATCTCGGCAGCTCCTCGTCGGTCGGTGGAAAAATGCGCGCGGCCCATGAGAAACCAGCGGCGGGATCCCGGTCAAGGGGGCCGGGGAGCCGAAAGGAAAACAGCTCCTGAAATACGGCGAAAGCACTGCCCGGTCACCTGGACAGCGGGGTATCATGGCGACTTCCTGCAGGCTGTCAGAGGCAAGAGTAACTCATACATGAGGCCTGTAAGGCTCCCGGCGTTTCAAGATGGAACTTTGGCGATGAGGATGGAACGCCGAGGTGATCCAGCATGAGGAGGAAAGTGATGAAGGTTGCGGTGATCGGCTCGGGATCCATCGGGCCCGACCTGGCCTACGGCTTCGTCTCCGCACTGGCGGCGAGCGGAGACCACCAGGTCTACCTGCACGACATTCGCCAAGAGGCTCTCGATGCCGGTGTTGAACGCATCCGGGGGTACGTCAAGAAGGGGCTGTCCCGAGGCAAACTCAGCCCGCGTGTGGCTGCGGCCATCGAGAAAGCCCTGGTTCCGACCCTCGACATCGGCGACCTGGCGGAGTGCGACTACGTTCTCGAGGCAGCTACCGAGGAACTGGGCACCAAGCAGGCGATTCTCGACAGTCTGGAGGCAGCGGTCGGCCCGGAGTGCCTGGTGGGTTTCGCCACCTCCGGCATTCCGCGTGCCCGCATCGTGGCCAACGCGCGGCATCCCGAGCGTTGCTTCGTCAACCATCCTTTCTTCCCGGCCTGGCGCTCGCTGCCGATGGAGGTGGTGCTCTCGGGTGATGCCACCTTCGAGCCGCGCATGCTGGAGATGCTGCGCCGGCTGGGCAAGGTGCCCGTGGTCACCGCCGATGTGCCCTGTTTTGCGGCCGACGACATCTTTTGTAACTACTGCGCCGAGGCAGCGCGCATCGTGGTCGAAGGCGTGGCCACGCCGGCCCAGGTGGACAAGATCGTCAACGACGCCATCGGCGGCGGCGGACCCTTCCTGGTGATGGACCTGACCCGGGGCAACCTGCTCAACGTCAAGTGCCTGAAGTTGATGCAGGAAGGCCCTCCAGGGGGTGAGTGGTTCGCGCCTCCCGAGATCTTCACCACCCAGGGCAACCGGCCCTGGCACGATCGCAAGAACCCGGGGGATCCCTCCCACGACGAGGCTCTGGCCCGCACCGTGCTCGATCGCATCCTCGCCGTGCTGCTCGCCCGCACCTTCTACGTGGCCGACAACGAGATCTGTTCCCGCCGGGAACTGAACTGGATGACCCGCACGGCCCTGGGTTTTGCCAAGGGCCTGCTCGACCTGGCCGAAGACCTGGGGCCGGAGAAGGTCGCCGAGATCTGCGAGAGCTACGCTGCGGCCCATCCCGGCTTCGAGGTGCCGCCGAGCATTCGCGAGCGCAGCTTCCCGGCCTTCCGCCGCAACGTGGAGGTCACCCGGCGAGGTGACGTGGCGGTGGTTTCCATCGAGCGCCCGGAGGTGAAGAACGCCCTCAACCACCAGACCATGGAGGAACTCGATGCGGTCTTCGCCGAACTCGAGCGGGATGCCGGTGTCCGTGGAGTCGTACTGACCAGCTTCGACGGCTCTCTGGCCGGCGCCGACATCATGGAGCTGGCGGCGCTGAAGACCCCCGAGGAGGCCGCGGCCAAGTGTCGCCACGGTCACGGTGTGCTGGCCCGCATCGCCGCGATGAGCAAGCCGGTGGTCGCCGCTGTCGACGGTCCCGTACTTGGTGGCGGCTCGGAGCTGTCGATGGCCTGCCACGGCCGCGTGGTCGGCCCGTCACTGGTGCTCGGCCAGCCCGAGGTGAACCTGGGGATCATCCCCGGCTACGGTGGCACCCAGCGTCTGCCGCGGCTGGTGGGTCTCGAGCGCGGCGTGGAGATGCTCCGTTCGGCGCGCAGCATCGGCGCCGACAAGGCCCGTGCCTGGGGCTGGGCAGCCGAGGCGGAGGGGGCCACGCCGGTGGATGCGGCGATGGCTCTGATCCACGATCACCTCGAAGGTAAGGTGAAGCTGGCGCCGGTGGATCCCGCGCCGATGGAGGTGCCCGCCGAGCTGCCCGCCGTGGAGATCGGCCACCGTTCCCTGGCCATCGACGCGATCCTCTGCGACGTGATCCGGCGGGGTCTGGCCCGGCCCCTCGATGAGGGCCTCGAGATCGAGGCCGAGGGCTTCGCCCGCTGCAAGAAGACCGTCGACTACGACATCGGCATGACCAACTTCATTCAGAACGGTCCCCGGGTGCCGGCGACCTTCCTCCACGAGTAGGAGAGGAAACCATGGCCAGCAAGCGCGCGATCATGATCCTCGATGGCGGCCGGCGGACGCCGCGGGCCGACATTCTGATCAACAACCGGGAGCCGGGTCTGTTCTCCCGCTTCTCCACCACTCAGCTCGGCGGGATGGCCATCGCCGCGACCCTCGAGAACACGGCCATCGATCCCCGGGACGTGGGGCACGTGGTGATGGGCATGGCTTCCCACAGCCACCGCGACTCGATCTACGCCGCCCAGGGCATGCGCTGGCGGGGCGGGCTCGGCGATGACGTGCCGGCCCTGACCGTGGCCCGGATCTGCGGTTCGGGCGCGGAGGCGGTGGCGGTGGGAGCCGAGATGATGCTTGCCGGCGTGCGCCACGACCGGCGCCGTCCGCTGACGGTGGTCGGGGGGGCGGAGAGCATGCAGTACCCCTTCACCCTCTACAACTACCGAGGACGGAAGGTGGGCGAGGCGGTGCAGAAGTACGGACCGCTGGACGTGCGGGCCCTGCCCTCCGGCTCCTACCTGCAGGACAGCTTGCTGATGGGGCTCTACGACCCGAGCAGCAAGATGTCCATGGCGAACACGGCCGAAGAGCTGGGCCGCCGCTACGAGATCACCCGAGACGAGGCCGACGCCTTCGGTTACCGCTCCCACGTGCTGGCCCGCACGGCCCGTGACGAGGGGCACTTCGACGAGGAGACGGCGCCGGTCAAGGTGGTCGTCGACGGGGCGCGGGAGCCGGTGGAGGTGCGGCACGACACCCACATCATGGACACCATCAGCCTCGAGAAGATGGGCCGCCTGCGGCCGGCTTTCGAGGCCGGCGGCATCATCACCGCGGGCAACGCCAGCGCGGTGGTGGACGGGGCGGCGGCGATGGTGATCGCCGAGGAGAGCGCCGTGGCCGAGCGCAACCTCAGGCCCCTTGCGCGGCTGGCGGGCATGGGGGTGGCGGCCTGCGATCCGCACATCATGGGCTGGGGCCCCGTACCCGCCGTGCGCCTGGCTCTCGACAACGCGGGCATCAAGGGCAGCGACGTGGACATCGTGGAACTCAACGAGGCCTTCGCCCCCCAGGCGCTGGCCTGCATCCGCGATTTCGAAGAACTCGGCATCGCCCCCGAGAAGGTCAACCCCATGGGCGGGGCCATCGCTCTGGGGCATCCCCTGGGAGCGACGGGAGCGATTCTGACGCTGACGTGTGCCTACGCCCTGCGGCGCCGCAAGCTGCGCTGGGGAGTGGTGACCATGTGCATCGGGGGCGGACAGGGCATCGCGCTGATCCTCGAGTCGATTCACTGAAAAAGCGAGAAGAGCAGGACGCGAGAAGGAGTAGAGGCAATGGATATCAAGTGGCTTCCCCGGGATCACCAGCAGAAAGACCACCGGCTCTTCGGCTCCGAGCACTGGGGCGAGCAAGCGCCTTGTACGATCTACGAAAAGCGCCCCCTGGTCGATCCCGAGGGCCGTCAGGTCGAGGGGCTCTACACCGCGTGGGTGACCCTCAACAACCCGGAGCAGTACAACTCCTACACCACCGAGATGGCCAAGGGCGTCACGGCGGCGTTTTCCACCGCCTCGCTCGACCGTAGCGTGGTGGCGGTGGTCTTCACCGCCGTGGGCAACCGGGCCTTCTGCACCGGCGGCAACACCAAGGAGTACGCCGAGTACTACTCGCGACGTCCCAACGAGTACGGCGAGTACATGGACATCTT